>NZ_BAAAHG010000029.1:0-75425 GCF_039525155.1 Streptomyces thermoalcalitolerans
GCCCCGGGCGGCGCGCAGCGGGCACGGCCCGGCCCGCGCGCTCCCCGAGGAGCGGCGTCCCGTGCGCCGGGCCGCTCCTCGCGCCGCCCGGGACGCCGCTCACACCCGTTCCACCAGCATCGCCACGCCCTGCCCCACGCCCACGCACAGCGTGGCCAGGCCCCGGCGGGCGTTCTCGCGCTCCAGACGGCCCAGCAGCGTGAGCAGGATGCGGGCCCCCGAACAGCCCAGCGGATGGCCGAGCGCGATGGCGCCGCCGTCGGCGTTGACCCGGTCCTCGTCGAGCTTGAGCCGGCGGATGACGGCCAGGGCCTGCGCGGCGAAGGCCTCGTTGAGCTCGACGGCGTCCAGATCGGCGGTCTGCCATCCGGCGCGGGCCAGCGCCTTCTCCGTGGCGGGAACCGGCCCCAGGCCCATGAGGTTGGGCTGCACCCCGGCCGAGGCGGACGTCACGACCCGGGCGCGGGGGGTGAGCCCGTACCGCTTCACGGCCGCCGCGCTCGCCACCACCAGGGCCGCGGCCCCGTCGGACAGCGGCGAGGAGGAGCCCGCGGTGACGATGCCGTCCTCACGGAAGACGGTGCGCAGCCTGCCCAGCTTCTCCAGGGTCGTCGACGGACGCGGCCCCTCGTCGCGCTCCACGAGGCCGTCCCTCACCGGGACCGGCACGATCTCGCGGTCGAAGTGCCCGGCCTCCTGCGCGGCGACGGCACGCCGGTGGCTGCGCAGCGCGAAGGCGTCGGAGTCGGCGCGGGTGATGCCGTCGAGCGCGGCGACCTCCTCGGCCGTCTCACCCATCGACAGGGTCACCTTCACCTCCCGGGGGTCCGCCCCGGCGGGCACCGCGCGGTCGGCGGCGGCGAACCGCGGGTTGGTGAAACGCCAGCCCAGGGAGGTGTCGTGCACCTGGCCCGGCCGGGCCCAGGGGGTGCCCGGCTTCTCCATGACCCACGGGGCCCGGGTCATGGACTCCACGCCGCCCGCGACGACCAGATCGGCCTCCCCGGACCGGATCGCCTGGGCCGCCGAGGCCACCGCGGTCAGGCCCGAGGCGCACAGCCGGTTGACCGTGTAGCCGGGCACCGTGTGCGGAAGCCCCGCGAGCAGCACGGCCATGCGCGCCACATTGCGGTTGTCCTCGCCGGCCTGGTTCGCCGCGCCCAGAACGACCTCGTCCACGGCCTCGGCCGGGACCGCGGCGCGGCGCACGGCCTCGCCGACCACCAGGGCGGCCAGGTCGTCGGGGCGCACCGAGGCCAGGGCGCCGCCGTAGCGGCCCTGCGGGGTGCGGGCCCCGTCGATGAGAAAGACCTCGTCAGACATGGGTGTCCTTCCGTCATGGGGACTCTGGACGACAGGTGACGCGAACGGCTCGCCCAGGTGATCCCGGAAGGCCGCCTCGCCGGGCTTCGCGGCACATCTCTTGACAGGCGGCGGGGATGCTTGATTCCTTGACCACCGAAGCTAACCGAATGTTCGGTTGGCATACAAGGCGGTGGGAACGTGGAGCAGGGCACTGGCGTGGATCCGGATCCGGTGGAGACGATGTTCGCCGCGGACCGGGCCTCCCGGTCCCTGGGCATCGAACTGGTGCGGCACGGCGAGGGAACCGCGGTGCTGCGGATGACCGTGACACCGAGGATGGTCAACGGACACGGGATCGCCCACGGCGGTTACCTCTTTCTGCTCGCCGACACCGCCTTCGCCTGCGCCTGCAACAGCCATGGGCCGGTGACCGTCGCGGCCGCGGCCGACATCGACTTCATCGCCCCGGCCTACGAGGGCGACGTCCTGGAGGCGACGGCCCGTGAACGCACCCGGTACGGCCGCAACGGGATCTACGACGTGAGCGTCCGGCGCATCGGCGCCGGCCCGCGCGCGGCGCGGTCCGCCGAGGGGCACGGCGGACCGCGGGAGGGGGAGATGATCGCGGAGTTCCGCGGGCGCAGCCGCAGCATACGAGGCACGAGGACAAGGGAGTCGCGATGAGCAGCGGACCGACGGCCCCGGCGGACCGGGGGCCCCGGCTGGGACGGCCGATCCCGGACGAACTGCTGGACAACGGCGAGCGCATGACCCGTGAGCAGCTCCGCGAGCTGCAGCTCGACCGCCTCCGCGCGACCCTGCGGCACGCCTACGACAACGTCGAGCAGTACCGCAAGAAGTTCGACGAGGCCGGAGTGCGGCCCGAGGACTGCCGCAGCCTCGAGGACCTGGCCCGGTTCCCCTTCACCACCAAGGACGATCTGCGCGGCACCTACCCCTGCGGCATGTTCGCCGTCCCTCTGTCCGAGGTCCGGCGCATCCACGCCTCCAGCGGCACCACCGGCCTGCCCACCGTCGTCGGCTACACCGAGAACGACCTGTCGGTATGGGCCGACGTCGTCGCCCGCTCCATCCGCGCCGCCGGCGGCCGGCCGGGCCACAAGGTTCACGTCTCCTACGGCTACGGCCTGTTCACCGGCGGCCTCGGCGCGCACTACGGTGCCGAACGGGCCGGATGCACCGTGATCCCCGCCTCGGGCGGCATGACCGCGCGTCAGGTGCAGCTCATCCGGGACCTCCGGCCCGAGATCATCATGGTCACGCCCTCCTACATGCTGACCCTGCTCGACGAGTTCGAGCGGCAGGGCGTCGATCCGCGCACCAGCTCCCTGAGGATCGGCATCTTCGGTGCCGAACCCTGGACGGAGGCCATGCGCCGCGAGATCGAGGAGCGCATGGACATCCACGCCGTGGACATCTACGGCCTGTCCGAGGTCATGGGCCCGGGCGTGGCGCAGGAGTGCGTGGAGACCAAGGACGGCCTGCACGTCTGGGAGGACCACTTCTACCCCGAGATCGTCGACCCGGTCACCGGCGAGGTCCTGCCCGAGGGCGAGAGCGGCGAACTGGTCCTCACCTCGCTGACCAAGGAGGCCCTGCCGGTCATCCGCTACCGCACGCGTGACCTCACCCGTCTGCTGCCCGGCACCGCACGGCCCGCCTTCCGCCGCATCGAGAAGATCACCGGCCGCAGCGACGACATGATCATCCTGCGGGGGGTGAACGTCTTCCCCAGCCAGATCGAGGAAGTGGTCCTGCGGGTGCCGGACGTCGCCCCGCACTTCCAGATCCAGCTGACCCGGCGCGGCCGCATGGACCACATGACGGTCCGTGTCGAGGCCCGCCACGGCGCCACCCCGCAGCAGCGCGAGGCGGCCGCCGCGGCGATCGCCAAGGCCGTGAAGGACTCGGTGGGCGTCAGCGTCGAGGCCCGCGTGGTCGACCCGGAGACCCTGGAACGCTCCGTGGGCAAGATCCGCCGGGTCAAGGACCTGCGCGAGAAGTGACGGACGCTCCCGGTGCCCGGCGCACCGCCCGCCCCGGGCACCGGACCGCGTCCGACGGCGGCACCGGGCACGAGCACCGCCCGGCCGGCGGTCCGGTGGCGGACGGCGCCGGACCACCCGCCGGGAGGCGGCGGTCAGGGATCCTCCCGGCCGGCGGCGGCCGCGTCCAGGCGTTCGCGTTGCGGGACGACGACATGGGCGGGGTCCTTCGTGGAGGCGACACCCGCCGTGAAGACGGCGAAGCGCTGCAGGGCACTTCCGGCGAGCAGGGCCAGCCCGGCCGCGAGCGCCCCCGCCAGCGTCAGGCCCTCCGCGGCCCGGCGCAGCCGCCCGGCACGGCCGGTGGTGTACGCCGTGGGCACCAGGCCGGGCCGTCGCTCGATCAGCCGGGCCGCGACGACCTCCGCCACCGTGCCGATCACGGCGAGCCGGCGGGCGGGAGACGCCTCGGCCGGCGGCGCCGCCAGCATGCCGAGCCCGGAGGCGCTCGCGGCCGCCGACCCGGTGAACAGGAAGGGCAGCTGCCGGTGGGCGTCGTGCCAGGCCGGCACGGCCGTCTGGGAGAGCAGCACGGCCGTGTACGCCGCCAGCGGCGGGGCGAGAGCGGCCGCGGACAGACCGGCCGGCCGGGCCATCCGCCACAGCAGCCGGCCGGGCGGCCTCGCCCGCATCGGGGCGGCCAGCAGCTCGGCCACGGCGGCCAGGGCACTGCCCGGCCCGTAGGCCACGAGGATCCAGGTGCCGACGGACATCGGCGAGCTCGGTTTGGCGACCCGCAGCATGTGGTGGAACCGCTCGGGCCGGCCGAGGTCCGCGATCAGCAGTCCGGTGCTGGCCGCGAGTGCGCCGAGGCCGCCCAGGCGGCCCGCCCGGCGCAGGGCGGGCCGCCCCGTGAGATCGGCACCGGCGGCGAGCAGGGCGGAGCCGGCCGACAGCCCGCCGGTGAACAGATAGGCCGGGATCTCCCACCGCCACACCGGGGGCTTCAGCACCGGCCGGCCGTAGTAGGAACGGAACGCGGGGCGCGGCTCGGCGGACCGCTCGCCGTGTGCCCCTCGGGCACCCGGGCCGGACGCGCGCGCGGGGACCTCGCCGGCTCCGGCGTCGCCGTGCGGTCCGCGCGGGATGCCGTCGCCCTCGCGCATCACCGGCCTCCCTTCCAGAAGACGGCGGCGGACGCGGCCAGCAGGGCCGAGGCGGCCACCGCCGCGTGCTTCCACATGGACGCGAGATCCCGCGTGGGCACGACGGGATCCGGGGGCAGCCCGTACACCTCCGGGTCGTCCAGCAGCAGGAAGAAGGCGCCGTCACCGCCCACGCCGTCGTCGGGATCGCGGCCGTACAGCCGCGCCTCGCCCACACCCGCCTCGTGCAGGTCCGCCAGCCGCCGGTCGGCCCGCTCCCGCAGCTCGTCGAGCGGGCCGAACTGGATGGAGTCCGTGGGGCAGGCCTTGGCGCAGGCGGGCTCCAGCCCTCCGCGCAGCCGGTCGTAGCACAGGGTGCACTTCCACGCGCGGCCGTCGTCGGGCCGCCGGTCGATGACCCCGTAGGGGCAGCCGGAGACGCAGTAGCCGCAGCCGTTGCAGATGTCGGGCTGCACCACGACCGAGCCGAACTCGGTGCGGAACAGCGCCCCGGTGGGGCAGACGTCGAGACATCCCGCATGGGTGCAGTGCTTGCACACGTCGGAGGACATCAGCCAGCGGAACTCGGTGCGGGTCCCGGCACCGCCCTGGGCGCCGGGCAGGCCGAAGGAGGGGAGACCGAGATCGACCGGACCGGCGCCCGGCGCGCCGCCGGACGGTCCGGAGCCGCCCGGGGCATCGGCCGGCGCCCCGGCCGCGGCCTCGGTGGCGGAGGGTCCGGTGGGCAGGCCGGACAGCCCCGCGTCCTGCCGGCCCAGCGGGCGCTGCTGTTCCACGAAGGCGACGTGCCGCCAGGAGTTCGCGCCGAGCATCCCGGTGTTGTCGAACGACATGCCCAGCAGGTCGAGGCCGGTCTCCGGGACGTCGTTCCACTCCTTGCACGCCACCTCGCACGCCTTGCAGCCGATGCACACGGAGGTGTCGGTGAAGAAGCCCACCCGGGGCGGCGGGTCGGGGTGGCCGGCGTCCGCGGCGGGGTCGGCGAGAGGCCCGTACAGGCTGTTGGCGTCCGTCATGGGGATTCCTCCGGGCCGTCCGTCTCCAGATGGTGCGGCGGGGGGTCGCCGTCCGTGGTCATGATGCGGGTGCCGGTGGCCGCGGTGATCCCGGCCCGGCGGCGGTACCCCTCCACGTACTCCAGCAGAGCGGGGCCCCTCGGCCGGCGTCCGGGACGGATGTCGCAGGTCAGCACCTTGCTCTCCTGGATGAACACATTGGGGTCGGCCACCACGCCGATCAGGTCGTTGACCACGTCGCCGCTGCTGAGTCCGGCGGGTCCCCAGTGGTACGGCATCCAGACCTGGTGCACGATCCGGTCCTCGACCCGCAGGGGCGCCAGCCGGTCGGTGACCACGACCCGGGCGTCCACCGCGGTCCGGCTGGTGATCACATGGGCCCAGTCCAGATGGCGCAGACCGCGCTCCCCGGCCAGTTCGGGCGACACCTCCACGAACAGCTCCGGCTGGAGCTCCGCCAGGTACGGCAGCTGACGGCTCATGCCGCCCGCGGTGTGGTGCTCGGTGAGCCGCGCCGTCGTGAACACGAACGGGAACACCTCGCCGTGCGCCTCGGGCGGGGCGGGGTTGGACGGGTTGTCGGGGCGTCCGTACACCTTGCGCACCGGGTTGCCCTGCTGGCCGTAGAGCAGGTTGCGCGCGGGCGACTCGTGCGGCTCGTAGTGGGTGGGCAGCGGGCCGTCCGCCAGCCCGGTCGGGGCGAACAGCCACGCCTTGCCGTCCGCCATCATGATGAACGCGTCGTCACCGGCGAGGGCCTCGGGCCCCGAGGCGCCCTCGGGAGGCCGGTGGCCGGGCGGTTTGGTCCGCTCGAAGTCCGGGATGTCGTGCCCGGTCCACTCGCCGCGCTCCTCGTCCCACCACACCAGGGCCTTGCGCGCGCTCCAGGGCCGCCCCTGCGGATCGGCCGAGGCACGGTTGTAGAGCACACGCCGGTTCAGCGGCCAGGTCCAGCCCCACTCCGCCTCGTACGGTCCCTGCTCGGATCCGGGTTTGCGGCGCCGGGCCTGGTTGACCTCGCCGGCGTAGACCCCGCTGTAGATCCAGCAGCCGCAGGCGGTGGTGCCGTCGGCCCGCAGGTCGAGATAGCTGTCGACCGTGCGTCCGGTGCGCAGGTCGATGCCGTTGATGTGGCGCAGCACATCGGCCGCGGACGGCTCGTCGCCCTCGGTCCGGTAGTCCCAGGCGAGGTCGAGGACGGGACGGTCGCGCTCGTCGGCCGAACCGGCCAGCTTCTCCTTGAGGAGCAGGCCGAGACGGTGGAAGAACCACAGCTCCGAACGCTGGTCGCCGGCCGGCTCGACGGCCTGGTCCCGCCACTGGAGCATCCGCTGGGTCTGGGTGAAGGTGCCGGACTTCTCCACGTGCGAGGCGGCGGGGAAGAAGAAGACCTCCGTGCGGCAGCGCTCGGGGACGATCTCCCCGGTCTCGATCTCGGGGGCGTCCTTCCAGAACGTGGCGCTCTCGATCATGGTGAGGTCGCGCACGACCAGCCAGTCGAGGTTGGCCATGGCCAGGCGCTGCAGCCGGCCGTGGGCCGAGCCCACCGCCGGGTTCTGACCGAGCAGGAAGTAGCCGAAGACCTTCCCGTCGATCATGTCCATGGTGGTGCGGTAGGTGCCGTGGTCGCCGTCGATCCGCGGCAGGTAGTCGAAGCAGTAGTCGTTCTCCGCCGTCGCCGCCTCGCCCCAGTACTCCTTGAGCAGCGACACCATGTAGGCGTCCGCGTTGCCCCAGAACCCCTTCTGGCCGGGGCGGCGCACGGTGTCCAGGTAGGCGGCCAGGTTCTCGTGCGTGACGTCCGGCATCGGCAGATAGCCGGGCAGCAGGTTGAACAGGGTCGGGATGTCCGTGGACCCCTGGATGCTGGCGTGCCCGCGCAGTGCGAACACCCCGCCGCCGGGACGGCCGATGTTGCCCAGCAGAAGCTGGATGATCGATCCCGCCCGGATGTACTGGGCCCCGACCGAGTGCTGGGTCCAGCCCACGCTGTACACCAGCGCCGTGGTGCGCTCCCGGCCGGAGTTCTCGGTCCAGGCGCGGCACACCTGAAGGAACCGGTCCCGCGGCACGCCGCAGATCCGCTCCACCATCTCGGGCGTGTAGCGGGAGAAGTGCCGCTTGAGCACCTGGAACACACAGCGGGGGTGCTCCAGCGCCGGATCGCTCGGGATGGGGCCCACGGCGCCCTCGACGGACGGACCGCGGGCGCCGTGCTGGTAGGCGGCGGACTGTTCCTTGTTCCGGTCGCCCGTGGCCCCGGCCGTCTCGATGCTCTCGTACGCCCAGCTGGAGGGGTCGTAGGAGGCGGTCCTGGGGTCGTACCCGCTGAACAGGCCGTCCAGGTCCTCGGTGTCCCGGTAGCGCTCGCTCACCAGGAACGGGGCGTTGGTGTACGCCTGTACGTACTCCCGGAACTCCAGACCGTGGGACAGGATGTAATTGATCACGCCGCCGAGGAAGGCGATGTCGGTGCCCGTCCGCAGGGTGACGTGCAGGTCGGCCAGCGCGCTGGTGCGGGTGAACCGCGGGTCGATGTGGATCACCTTCGCGCCGCGGGCCTTGGCCTCCATCACCCACTGGAACCCGACCGGATGGGCCTCGGCCATGTTCGAGCCCATGATGACGATGCAGTCGGAGTTCTGCAGGTCCTGCTGGTAGTCGGTCGCACCGCCGCGTCCGAAGGAGGTTCCCAGACCGGGAACGGTGGCGGAGTGTCAAATACGCGCCTGGTTCTCGATCTGGATCGCTCCGAGCGCGGTGAACAGCTTCTTGATCAGGTAGTTCTCCTCGTTGTCCAGCGTGGCGCCGCCCAGGCCGGCGAACCCCAGGGTGCGGCGCAGCGGGCGGCCGGACGCGTCGGTGTCCTGCCAGCCCCGGCGCCGTGCGTCCAGCACCCGGTCGGCCACCATGTCCATGGCCGTGTCGAGGTCCAGCTCCTGCCAGGCCGTGCCGTACGGGGGCCGGTACAGCACCTTCCGCTCACGCTGGGGGCCGGTGACGAGCTGCTTGCTGGCCGACCCCTTGGGGCACAGGCGGCCCCGGGAGATCGGGCTGTCCGGGTTGCCCTCGATCTGGACGACCCGCTCGTCCTTCACATAGACGCGCTGGGAGCAGCCCACCGCGCAGTACGGGCAGACGGAGGTCACCACGCGGTCCGCGGCGTCCGTGCGGGGGGCGAGCCCCGCCGAGCGCCGGGACTCGGCCGCCTTGCCGCGTCCCAGCCGGTCCGTTCCCGTGATCTGCCGGTACACCGGCCACGCGCCGATCCACCGTTTCAGGCCCATGAGCCTGCTCCTTCTTCGGGGCGTCCACCGGTTTCGACGCTAACGCGGGGACGGGCTGGCGCAAGTCGGCGGTGCGGGCACGGGCCCCGGGGGGATCCGGGCGCGGGGAACCCCGGGTGCGAACCCCGGCCACGGCGTCTGTCGCACCCGTCGGCGCGGGGAGCCGGGTGGTAGCGTCACCGACACCGGTGCCGGAGGTGTGCGTCCGCCGGGAGCCGACCGTCGAAGGGGCCGGAGCGCGGTGACCGAGATGATCCTGCGGGCCGCGGCCGGAAGCCGCGGTCACCGCCCGGGCCGGGCCGCCCGTGCGCCGCGCAGCCGCTCCGTCGCCCCCATCGGCCCGGTGCCGCCGCGGATCACGAACCCCCCTTTTCCCCTCTTCTTCCCCTCACCCGCAGGGGAGGCCGCCTTCCCCCTCACCCGTACGGGAAGCCGTCGAGCGCGCCCCGCACGCCCGCGCCCGGCCGCTCGCCGGCCGCGACGCCGCCACCCGCACGGCCCTCGTCCCGGACCATCGTCCCCCGCGGCAGAAGCTCGGAGGAACCCGTGATCGCAGTCGTCGGAAGCCTCAACCTGGACCTCGTCACCCCCGTTCCCCGGCACCCGGTGCCGGGCGAGACCGTGCTCGGCGGGGACATCGCCGAGCACCCCGGCGGCAAGGGGGCCAACCAGGCGGTCGCCGCGGCCCGGCTCGGCGGGCAGGTCGCCCTGATCGGCCGGGTCGGCGAGGACGACGCGGCCGGCGTGATGGCCGCGGCGGTGCGTGCCGAGGGCGTGGACACCACGCACCTGGTCCGTACCCCGGGGGTGCCCACCGGACGTGCGCTGATCGCCGTCGACCCGTCGGGCGAGAACTCCATCATCGTCAGTCCCGGCGCCAACTCCCGCCTCACCGCGGCCGACTGCCGAAGGGCGGGCGAGGTGCTGAGCCTGGCCCGGGTCACCGTCCTCCAGCAGGAGGTCCCCGACGAGGCCAACCACGCCGCCGCCGAGCTGGCCGGGGGCGTCGTCGTGCACAACCCGGCCCCCGCCGTCACCGGTGCCGTCCCGCCCCGCCGTGTCGATGTACTGGTGCCCAACCGCACCGAACTGGCGGCCCTCGCCGGCACCCCGGTGCCGAGGACGATCGACGAGGTCGCCGCCGCCGCGGTCAAGCTGAGAGGCGCGGACGCGGTCGTCGTCACCCTCGGCGGAGACGGGGTGCTGCTCCTGGAGGGCACCGCGCGACTGCACGTCCCCGCCTTCGCGGTCGAGCCGGTGGACACCACGGCGGCCGGTGACTGCTTCTGCGGCGCGCTCGCCGTCGCACTGGCCGAGGGCCGCACCCTGGAGCAGGCCGCCCGCTGGGCCTGCGCCGCGGCGGCACTCAGCACCACCCGCGCCGGCGCCCAGCCGTCGCTGCCCCGCCGCGACGAGGTGGAGAAGCTCCTCCGCCGCTGAGGCCCCGGCCGAAGCCCCCTTCACAGCAGACAAGCGGACAAGCAGGCAGGCGAAGAGACGGACGAACGGAACACGCGGGCAGGCGGACGAGCCGGCAAGCGGGCGAGCGGGCGACAAAGGGCAGTGGCAAGGAGGTTGCCTCTCCTTGCCGCTGCCCACGCGCAGCGCACCCAAGGGCTTGCGCCCCGGCACCGGGGCGCCCGCATGAGGGGTGCCTACCAGGCCACCGGCAGTTCCAGGGGGAACCGCCTGATCGTCTTCGTGTCCCACCGCACTTCCTCCGGCGGCACCGCGAGCCGCAGCCCGGGGAAACGCTCCACGAGCCGCCCGATGGCCACTTCGAGCTCCGCCATGGCCAGGGGCATCGCGATGCAGCGGTGCCCGCCCCAGCCGAACGTCATGTGGGGGCGGTTCGGCCGGTCGGGGGCGATGGTGTGCGGATCCGGGTAGCGCCGCGGGTCACGGTTGGCGGTCAGATACGACACATGGACGTAGTCGCCCGCCCGGATCCGCACGCCGTCCAGCTCCACGTCCTCGAGAGCCACCCGCGGGATTCCCACTCCCTTGCGGAACGGGATGTAGCGGAGCAGCTCGTGCAGGACGTCGGTCAGCGTCTCGGGCCGGCTCCTGAGGCGCTCCATCAGCTCGGGACGGGTCAGGAGCAGGTACACGATGTCGCTGATCTCGCAGGTCGCCGTGTCCTGGCCGCTGAGCGCCAGGGTGAGCGCCATGACCGCCAGTTCCCTGTCGTCGAGCTGTTCCTCGCCGTCCCGTGCCGCGGCCATCGCGCTGATGAGATCCACGCCGGGTGAGTTCCGGCGCTGTTCGACGAGCTTGGCGAAGTAGGCCGTCAGATCGGCCTTGGCGCTCGCGGAGGCCTCCTTGTTGTCCGCGCCCACGACGAGCAGCTGGCGCACGGATTCCTGGAGGCGGGGCCATTCCTTCCGCTCGACGCCGAGGAGGTCCAGCACGGTGTGCTGGGGAAGCGGGTCGGACAGGTGCTGGACCAGATCCACCGGCGGCCCCTTTCTCTCCATCTCGTCCAGCAGCTGGTCCGCGAGCCGGACGATCCGGGGCCGCATGCTCTCGACCTGCTGCGGGGTGAAGGCCTGCGAGGCCAGATGACGGACACGGGTGCTGTGCGGCGGGTCCATCACATTGATCGATTCGGGTGACACGATGGGCTCGGGCGTCATCCGGGGATAGTCGTGGCCGATGATGCCCGCCCGGCTGAACCGGTGGTCGGTGGTCACCTGCTTGACGGCGTCGAAGCCGGTGACCAGCCAGGCGTCGGCCTCGCCGTAGCGAAGCCGGATCTTCACGGGGGACTCACGGCTCATCAGATCCGCGAGCACAGGGTCGAACTCCAGGGCGTCGCTGAAGTCGAACGGGCATCTGACCGCCTCATTCTCACCGGTCATCAGTGGGCTCCTTGGGACGTGTGGGCAGGGGGCGGCAGGGGGTGGTGTCCGGTGCGCGGCTCCAGGACGCGGTGGATCGAGAACGGATCCCGTGCTGTCGTCGATCAGCCATGTCCAGTGCCTCCTGGCGCGATGGAATCACGGAAGGGCGCACGGACCCGTGATCTGCTCCGCCACTTGGGCTAATGGATCCCCCGGTGCCCACGCCGTCGTACGCCCGCCGTCCTTCGCCCCGGAGGGCCTTTGTGCCTCCGTCCGGTGACATGCGCCTTCGCCCGGCCGGCGTGATGCTGGAGCAAGGCCCCGGCGCGCCGGCCGGAGCGAGGTTCCGGCGTGTGCTGGAGCGAGGCTGCAGTGAGAGGGGAGGCGAGCATCCCCATGAACGGGATACACCCCGGCGCCGTGGACACGGCAGGGAGCGGACCGGCCGACGGCAAGCAGCCCGGGGAGCCCGGCGGTCCCGGTCTGCCTCGCCCGCTCCTGGACCGGTTCGCCCGACGGCTGCACGGCCGCCTCGTCCTCCCCGAGGGCCCGGACTACCACGCGGCGCGGACACTCTGGAACGGCATGACCGACCGGCGGCCGGCGTGCGTGGCGCGGTGCCGCGATGACGACGACGTGGTCGCCGCCGTGAACGTCGCCCGCGACAACGGGCTGCCGCTCGCGGTGCGCGGTGGCGGGCACGGTGTGGCCGGTCAGGCCGTCTGCGAGGGCGGGCTGGTCGTCGACCTGCCGGAGATGACGGACGTCGACGTCGACCCCGAGGGCCGCACCGTCCGTGCTCAGGGCGGCTGCACCCTGGCAGACCTCGACCGCGCGACCCAGCGCTACGGGCTCGCCGTCCCCCTGGGGGTGGTCTCGGCGTCCTGGGCCGGATCCCCAGGGTCGAGGCGTTCCCGGAGGCGGTGCACGGCAAGCCCTTCGTGGCGCTTCTCGCCGTGTCCCCCGGTGCGGGCGAGGCCGCGGCCGAGGAAGGGGAGCGCGCTCTGCGACCGCTCAGGGAGATCACCGGACCCCTCTGCGACCTGAGCGAGGTCACCTCCTGCACCGAGGCGCAGACGTTCCTGGACGAGGACTGCCCGGAGGGATGTTCTACTACTGGAAGTCCCTGAACGCGCCCGAGCTCGGCGACGAGCTGATCGAGCGTCTCACCGGACACGCCGCCGCGGCGCCCTCGCCCGGCTCGACCATCGGCATCCGGTACCAGGGCGGCGCGATGGCACGGGTCGCCGAACACGAGACCCCCTTCGCCAACCGCGGCGCATGCTACCTCTTCGGGATCGAGGGCAACTGGGCCCACGAGGCCGGCTCGGAGCGGAACGTGGCCTGGGTCCGCGACACCTTCGCCGATCTGCGCCGCTTCTCCGCCGGGGGTGTCCACCTCAACTTCCCCGGCTTCCTGGAGGAGGGCGAGCAGCTCCTGCGGGAGGGCTACGGCGGCAACTACGAACGGCTGTCGGCGATCAAGGCGACGTACGGCCCGGGCAATCTGTTCCGCTTCAACGCGAACATCCAGCCGAACATCCGGTTCTCGCCCTGAGCACCGCGTCCGCACGACGCCCATGGCACGCAGGACGCGCTGACATGCGCGGTGCCGGACCGGCGCCGTGTGCGTCGCCTGGAGCCCCGGACCCGGGGGAGCCCCGGACCCGGGGGGGAGCCCCGGACCCGGGACGCGCTCACGTCCTGCGGGTCCGTACGGCTCAGGAGGGCCTGTACCGCCGCCGATGCAGCTCGCGCACCTGTTCGGCGAGATCGGGGACCGGACCCTCCACCACGAGACCGGGGACGATCTCCTGGATCGGCAGGGGCCGCACGGGAGACGGGGGGACTCCCAGTTCGTCGAGCCAGGCCGTCAGTTGTTCGGAGGAGGTCGCGTACACGATGCGGCCCAGTCCGACCCAGCCGTGTGCGGCGGCGCACATCGGGCAGTGCTCTCCGGAGGTGAAGACGGTGGCCGCCGCCCGCTCCGCGGGAGTCATGTGCGCCGCGGCCCAGCGTGCCAGCTCGAATTCCGGATGACGGGTCCGGTCGCCGCCCGCCGTGCGGTTGCGGTCCTCGGCCAGGACCACTCCGTCCCCGGAGACGAGCACGGAGCCGAACGGCTCGTCACCTGCTTCCAGCGCCTCGGCCGCCAGCTCCACGCAGCGGCGCAGATGCCGCAGTTCCGTGTCGTCCACCATGGTGCACCTCACACTGTGCTCGTCGTTCTTCACCGCTTGTTCTTTACCGCTTGTACTTCACCGCACGCCGGTCGGGGCGCGCCGGCGCGCGGCCGGTTCGCGTTGCTCCCTTGCCTTCTGCGCCGCAAGGACAGCGAGGTCCGGTTCCGTGCCGCAGCGGCGTCACGCCGCTCGCGGACGTCCGTGCCGGAGTGCGGACGGGGAACCGGGGCGGGAACAGGACGTCGCACCAAAGGCCTCCTTTGATGTTCTCAAAGGAGAGGTGTTAGCGTTTCGGGCATGAAGACAGCAGCCGCGTATCGCGCAGACGTTCCCCAAGACGTCTGCCGCGTCGTCATGGGCGTGCCGCTCGTGACGCGTCTGCATGTCGACCTGGGGCGCTGTCTGTCCGCCCTCGGCTGCTGTCCGGCCGCGGTCTGTTCCGCCTGACTGCGGTCTGTTCTGCCTGACCGCGGCCTGTTTCGCCTGACCGCGAACTCTTCGGTGCAGTGGCGCTGCTGACGTCCTTTCGTGGCCGCTGCTCCTGTGCGTTTTTGCTGAACCCCCTGTCCCGCACGTCTCTGCTGGAGTGTGCCCGTGTCCGTGAACACCGCCGATCCGATGTCCGACAAGTCCGGCGACAAGTCCGGTTTGCGAATATCTATCCCTTTCTGGGCGCAGGTTCTGCTCGGTCTCGTCGTCGGCCTGGTCCTCGGCTTCGTCGCCCGGACCTACGACGTGTCCTGGCTCGCCACCGCCCTCGACAAGGTGGGCGGCATCTTCGTGCAGCTTCTGAAGCTGGCCGTGGCTCCGCTGGTCTTCTTCGCGATCGTGGTGTCGATCACCAACCTGAGGAAGGTCAACAACGCGGCCCGTCTGGCCGGCCGCACCCTGCTCTGGTTCATGATCACTTCGTTGATCGCGGTCGTCATCGGCCTCGTGGTCGGCCTGGTCTCCGACCCGGGGGCCGGCTCCGCCCTCACCCCGGCGGACGGCGCCGAGCCGGAGCGCACCGGCAGCTGGCTCGACTTCCTCACCGGCATCGTCCCCACCGATGTCGTCACACCGTTCACCGAGCTCAACGTCCTGCAGATCGTCTTCATGGCGGTCGTCGCCGGTGTCGCGATCCTCAAGGCCGGCTCGAAGGCCCAGCCGGTCCTCGCCCTCTCCGAGTCCGTCCTCGAGCTGCTGCAGAAGGCCCTGTGGTGGGTGATCCTGCTCGCCCCCGTCGGCTCCGCGGGCCTCATCGGCCGCGCCGTGGTGCAGTACGGCTGGGATCTGCTCGGTGACTACGCGACCTTCACCGCCGGCATCTACATCGGCTGCGCCCTGGTCCTGTTCGGCGTCTACCCGCTGCTGCTGGCCTTCGCCGGCAGGCTGAACCCGCTGCAGTTCTTCAAGGGTGCCTGGCCCGCCATCCAGCTGGCGTTCGTCTCCCGCTCCTCGGTCGGCACCATGCCGGTCACCCAGCAGTCTGCGATCCGTCTCGGCGTCCCGAAGGACTACGCCTCCTTCGCCGTGCCGTTCGGCGCGACGACCAAGATGGACGGCTGCGCGGCCATCTACCCGGCCATCGCCGCGATCTTCGTGGCCCAGATCTTCGATGTGCGGCTCGGCATCAAGGAGTACCTGCTCATCGCCTTCGTCTCGGTGATCGGCTCGGCGGCCACCGCCGGACTGACGGGTGCGACCGTCATGCTGACGCTGACCCTGTCCACCCTCGGCCTGCCGATGGAGGGCGTGGGCCTGCTGCTCGCCATCGACCCGATCCTGGACATGATCCGTACCGCCACCAATGTCGCGGGGCAGGCTCTCGTCCCGGTTCTCGTCTCCGCCCGCGAGCAGATCCTCGACCGCACGAAGTACGACAACGTCTCGATCTCCCCGGTCGGCGACGTGGAGACGACCGTCCTCGGCGAGCCGCAGCCGCAGCCGGCCGCCTCGGGGGTCGGCTGACGCTTCCGCCGGCCCCCTGGGGCCGCGTGCTCCGGTCCCCACCGGTCGAGCGGCCCTTCCCGGCCTCACAGGCAGGGAAGAGCCGGGGACCCGCGGCGCCCCTGCGGCGGTGCGGGGCGGGCGGTACCAGGGGTGTCGGAGCCGGCACGCGGCCGTGGGCCCGTCGGCCGCGGGCGGGGGAGGGGGAGGTCCGGTCGGCAGGGCCTCCCTCACCGCCGTTCACCGTCCTTGTTCCACGTATTCCTTGAAGTGCTCCAGATCGCTGCGGACGAGCCGCTCGATCGTGTTTGCCTGGGCGAAACCCTTCGGCCCGCCGAAGGTCTCCCTGATGGTGCCGGGCTCGTACGTGATCCGTGCCTGGATCCGGGTGTGGCCTTCGTCGATCGGGTGCAGGGAGAAGGACCCCGTCAGCTCGGGAGCACTGGTGGTGTGCCATTCCATCACGTGCTCCTCCCGGTGGTCGGAGACCTCGGCCTCGAACTCCCGCAACCGGCCGCCGGCCTCGACATCGAGCCGTGCCCGGCCCTCCGCCCGGGGGCGGGCGTCCCGCACTCCGCCCATGAAGCGCGGATAGTCCTCCACCCGGTGGAGACCGTCCCAGGCCCTGTCGATCGGAACCGCGACGTCGATGTGCTCTTCGAGGGTGCTCATGGCTCACCTCCGCATCCGGCTGGGCCTTCTGCTTCCAGTGTGCGCCCGCAACCGGTCGGCCGGCCGGGAACGGAGGGCGGGCCGGCCCGCGCCCGAGGCCGGGAACGCCGTACACGAAGCTGGGAGCCCTGTACGGATATACCGGGACACAGGAGGCCGGACATGATGGAGGGGCAGGTGAGTTCTGTGCGAGGAGGAAAGGGCATGGCCGGATCCGGCGCTGACGGCTCCGTGAGCGTGACGGGCGGCAAGTCGCGTTTCGACGACATCTACGACCGTCCGGACCCGCGCGCATACTTCGGACGGCTGGCTCCGCTGGAGTACGAGATCCCGCACCACGCCCAGCCGGTCTTCCGGCGGGTCGCCGCCGAACGGGCCGCGGTCGACGACGGCCGCTCCCACCAGCCGACGGTGCTGGATCTGTGCTGCTCGTACGGGATCAACGCCGCGCTGCTCAATCACGACGTGACCCTGGCGGAGATGGCCGAGCGGTACACCTCCCCCGCCGCTCAGGCCATGTCGACGGCGGAGCTCATCGCCTGGGACAAGGAGTTCTACGCCCAGCGGCGCCGGCCGGACGCGGTCCCGGTGATCGGCCTGGACGTCTCGTCACCCGCCGTGCAGTATGCGCTCGCGGTGGGCCTTCTGGACGCCGCGTTCACCGACGACCTGGAGCAGGGCCCGCCCAGCCCCCAGCTGGACCATGCGCTCGCGGAGGTCGGCCTCATCACGCTGACCGGGGGCGGAAGCTACATCACCGACCGCACGTTCACCGCGCTGCTGGGCGGCGCCCGGCGGCCGGTGTGGGTCAGCGCGTTCGTGCTGCGGACGGTTTCGTACGAGCCGGTCGAGCGGACGCTGGCGGCGCACGGGCTGCACACGACCGTCGACTCCTCCCGCACCTACCCGCAGCGGCGCTTCACCGACGCCCGGGAACAGCAGTACGCGATCGAGGCGGTACGGAAGCTGGGCCACGACCCCGCGGGCCTTGAGGAGGCCGGCCGTTTCCACAGCCTGTACTACGAGTCCCGCCCCGACACGGCCCGGTAGCCGGAGGGCGCCCCGGGAGCCTTGGAAGAGGGCGACCGGGGGACCGGGTCCGCTCCTTCCGGAGACAACGATGCGCTGTGCGCATACCGTATGAGTTCCGCGCAGTACGATCGGCGGCGTGGGTATGAGTCTGGATGAGCGGGTACGGGCCGCGGTGGCCGCGCTCCTGCACGCGACCGGGGAGTCGCAGACCGATCTCGCCGCCGCCCTGGGGGTGGGCCAGGCCCAGGTGAGCCGTCGCCAGTCCGGCATCACCGCCTGGAGCCTGACCGACTGCGACGCGGTCGCCGCGCACTACGGCATCGACGTCCTCGAGCTTCTGGCGGGACCGACCCGGGCCGTGGAGTCACTGCCCCGGGAACGCCGCCGTGGTCCCGGCCGGCGCTCCCGCGCCGCGCGCCCCGCGGCCGTGGGGGAGAGGGTGGCCCGATGACGGACTTCGGCGCGATCGACGCCCTGCTCGCCGAGGCCGAAAGAGAGGTCCCGCTGCCGCCCGCCGAGGAGCGGCGCGCCTTGCGCGAGGGGCTGAACATTTCGCGCGCCCGGCTCGCACAGGCCCTGAACGTCAGCCCGTCCACGGTCGGCGGCTGGGAGTCCGGGCGGGACCCGAGCGGTGAGGTGCGGGAGAAGTACGCGTACTTCCTCGAGGGGGCGCGGAACAAACTGGCCGCCGCCGCGGCCGAGGAGACACCGGCCGGGGAACCGGTGGAGGCCGCCGCGGCGGAGGCCGGGCGGGAAACGGGCCGGACGGGACAGACAGGGCAGGCGGACCAGACGGGCCGGACAGGCCGGACGGGCCGGGGCGACGAGGACGACGTCGAGGCCCTGACCACACCCCGGCCCTGTGTGCTGTGCGGACAGCCCGCCGTGCACCAGGTCGCGGGATTTCCGCAGCACCTGGACCCCGGCGAGTGCGGCACGGCCGAGCACACGCGGGCAGCCGGGCACGGGCGGACGGCCGGGGCCGCGCAGGCGACCGGGTCCGCACGGCCGAAGAGCCCTGCCCCGCGAAGGGGACCCGCCCGGCCGGAGCCCGCCGGCGGACCGGACGGGACGGCGCGCGGGGTGAAGGTCGTACCCGCCGGTCGCCGTCTGAGGACCGCCGACACCCCGGACCTGATCGGCTCCGCCGTCGCACAGGCCCTCGAGGCGCACTCCGGCGACGTCGAGGCGGCCACCAGGGCGCTGGTGAAGCGGGCCATCCCGGACGCGATGGCCTTGCTGGACGCAACCCGCAAGGGCGGCCGGTACGACATCATCGCCTACCCGTGGCTGCCCGACATCCTGCGCAAGCAGACCGCCCGCGGCGCCGACCAGATCTGGGAGGCCCGGCCCAGGTGGACCCGTGCGGAACTGCCGCCCGGCGAGCACGAGGTGACCGCGCTCGACATCAACGGCGCCTATCTGTCCGCGCTCAAGACGCACCTGCCGATCGGCCGGCTGGAGCACTCGACCGGCAACCACCACGACCGCCGCCGTGCCGGCGTCCACCTGATCACCCCGCCCGTCTGGGAACACGACGCCCATCTGCCCAACCCGATCGGCAGCCGGGACGAGCCGGGCCCGCTGTGGGTGACCGAGCCCACCCTGCGCCTGCTGCTGCGCCTGTCCGGCCCGAAGTACGGGCTGTGCGACCCCCCGGAGATCCATGAGTCGTGGACCTCCGGGGCCACGGAGAACCTGCTGGAGAAATTCCGGGTCGAACTGAAGAACGCCCGGGACCGGGCGATCGCCGAGAACGACACGGTGACGCTGGAGTACGTGAAGGCGATGTACTCGAAGTTCGTCTCCACGATGGGGGAGTCGAACTACAACCGGGAGCTGTACCGCACCGACTGGATGCACCTGATCCGCTCCCAGGCGTTCGTGAACCTGTGGTGGAAGGCGTACCGGGCGTACGACGAGGGCCTGATGGTCGTCCGGGTGATGGGCACCGACGAACTGCACGTCATCGGCGACTGGCGCACGGTGTTTCCCGAGGGGCGCGGTGTCACCGAGGTGAAGGTCAAGGACGTCTACACCGTCGGGACCGGCTCCGGCGGCTGACCGTCCGCCCAGCCTCGATGGCGAGGCCCCCGCACCCACGTCGGGAGCGGGGCCGACCACCCGGTGCCGCCCCTCGCCGGAACACGTTCCCACGCGGTGGGGCAGAGGCCGGTGCTCGTCCCGGAACGGCCGGCGGCGTACGAGGCGGTCCGGCCGGAGCACTGCCGCCGCGTTCTGACCACGGCACGCGGCATGGGGCGGGCTGTGGCACCTGAACGGTGTCAAGCGGCTGCAGCGCAACGCGCTCATGCGGGCACGGGACACCTGCGACTGCTCCTTCACCGACCGGGTGTACGGCCCGACCGCGCTGACGCCGGACGAGGAGCCCCCATGTTCACCCCGATCCCGCAGAGCACGCCCGCGCAGCGGATGCGCGCCGCGAGCGCGGGCATCGGCACCTTCTGCAGCCCCGTCGGCGTCGGCACCCCGCCGGCCGAGGGCAAGGGGACCCGGGAGACCGACGGACGCACCTGCGTCCTGGAGTACCCGATCAAGGGGGACGTGGCCCTGATCTCCGCGCACCGCGCGAGCACCCTGGGCAACCTCGTCTGCCGCAAGACCGCCCGGAACTTCGGCCCCGTCATGGCCACCGCGGTCACCACGGTCGTCGCTCAGGCCACCGAGATCGTGCAGCCCGCAGCGCCCGCGACATCCCGGCCGGTCCCTGTGTCAACCTCGGCATCGGCCGGGCGGCCCGCATCGCCGAGCACCTGCCGCCGGACGCCGGGACCGTGCTGCACACCGAGAACGGGATGCTCGGCAGGGGCCCGGCCGCGGTGGGCGACGAGATCGACCCCGGCCTCGCCAACGCGGGCGAGGTCCCGGTCACCGAGCTGCCCGGGGCGGTGTACTTCCACCACGCCGACTCCTTCGCGATGATGCGTGGCGGCCGTCTGGACGTGTGCGTCCTCGGGGCGTTCCAGGTCTCGCAGCACGGCGACCCGGCCAACGGGCACACCGGCGACCCCGACGCCATCCCCGCCGTGGGCGGTGCGATGGACCTGGCCGTCGGGGCCCGCCAGGTCTGCGTGGTGATGAAGCCGTTCACCCGGCAGGGAGAACCCGGGCTCGTTCCCACGTGCACGTACCCGCTGACCGGAACCGCCTGCGTCTCCGGCGTCCACACCGGCCATGGCGTCTTCATCACCGGCCCGGACGGGGTCCGGGTCCTGGAGACGTACGGCACCGCGGTCGCGCGGCTGCGGAAACGGCTCTTTGCCGATCTGCTCTGCTGAGCCGCTCCTTCGGCGTGCTCCACTTCGCCGCCGAGGACGACAGCGGGCCGCCCGGGCGGGGCGTCGAAGCGCTCGTCCGGCCGACCACCGCCCCGCACCCCCGCATCGGGGCGGGCCGGTTCGCCGTGGTACAGCCGAAGACCCGCTTCACCGCCGGTGCATCCCCGGCTCCCTTGGGCGACGGCTTCTCCGGTGACGACTCCTCCGGCAACGGCACGGAAACGGCTACGATCGCCGTCGACAAGCAACGGGGGGAGCCTGAGCCGTGCGTGAGGGGCACAGAGGACGAGGCACCGCGGACGACGCCGCGAGACGCCGCGTCGGGCCGTACGTCCTGGAACGTCCGCTCGGTGAAGGGGGGATGGGGGAGGTCCACCTCGCCCGGCGGGCCGACTCGCCCGACGGCCCCCGGTGGCGCTGAAGGTCCTGCGCGCCCGGCTGGCCCGCGACCCCGACTTCCTGGCGCGGTTCCGGCGCGAGGTGTCGGCCGCGCGGAAGGTCGACAGCCCCTTCGTCGTGCCGCTGGTCGACGCCGACACCGAGACCGCCGAACCCTGGCTGGCGACCGCCTTCGTCCCCGGTCCGACGCTCGCCGACGTCATCCGGGCCTCCGGCCCGCTGACGGAGGACCGGCTGCGCGAGCTCGGCCGTGCGCTGGCCGGTGCGCTGAGGGACATCCACGCCGCAGGCCTGGTGCACCGCGACCTCAAACCGTCCAATGTGCTGCTGCATCCGGACAAGGGGGCCCAGGTGATCGACCTGGGCATCGCACGCGCCCTGGACGGGACACGGCTGACGGCGACCGGTCTCGTGGTCGGCTCGGCCGGCTACATGGCGCCCGAGCAGCTGACGGGCGGTGGCGGGAGCCCGGCGAGCGACGTGTTCGCGCTGGGCGCGGTGCTCGCGTACGCGGCGACCGGCAGACACCCGTTCGGCGGCGGGCCCGCGCACCGGGTCGGCCACCGGACACTGACCGAGGAGCCGGACCTCGACGGAGTCCCCGACGCACTGCTGCCGCTGCTGGCCTCCTGCCTCGCCAAGGACCCGGCGCAGCGGCCCGCACCACGCCGGATCAGGGAGGCGCTCACCGGCTCTCCCCAGCAGCCAGCCCGTCGCGGCCCCGACGGCCCCGGCGATGCCGCTGGGCCCGGGACCGTCGCCCTCCGCACAGGAGCCCGGCCAGGACCGGCCGCCCCGCCCCTCTTCCCCGGCCGCTTCCGTGTCCACGTCCGTACCCGCGCCCGCCCCGGCCCGCCGGCTCGTCCGCGGCCGGGTCCCGCTCGTCGCCGGAGCCCTGGCCGTCCTTCTCGCGGGCACCCTGACCGCGGGCCTTCTGGCGCTGCGCGGCGAGGACACCCCGTCCGCCGACGGCGGTGCCGGGAACCGGGCGGCGGCCCGGCCGTCGCCCTCGGTCCCCGCGCTCGCCGAACCGGTCAGCGCCCTCGGCCCGGCCGCTCCCCGGGGCGTCTGGTCGCTCTCCTGACACCCTCATCCGCCAGGAGGACAACGAGGCGGAGTACGAGAAGGCGACGAAGGACGGCGCGAGCTACGCCCAGGAGGCGTGGCTCACCGACCGTGTGCTCGCCCGCGTCGGACGCCGCTTTGTCCAGGGACTGTCCCCCGACACGGGCCGGGTCCTGTGGACACTGAAGCCGCCCGCCCCCGGGATGGTTCCCTGCGCCGCCTCCCGGACCGCACCCGGCGGCATCGGCGCCGTGATCTTCGGTCCGGCCGATGAGAAGGGCGTGAACCGCGGAACCGACGACTGCGACCGTGTCGTCGCGGTGGACCTGGCCACCGGCACCGCCCTGTGGGAACGGCGCCGACCGGGTGACATGTATGCGACCGACGGCATCGGCTCGGACCAGGTGGGCATCGCCGCGGACCGCGTGGTGGTCATGACCGGGGACCTGGTGACCGCATGGCGTCTGCGCGACGGTGCCCCCGCCTGGTCGCACACGGGCAGCCGCGACAAGTGCGTGATCAACGGGATGGCGGTCGGACAGTCCAGTGTCGTCGAGGCGCTGACCTGCCCCGCGACGGAGGAGTCCCGGCAGGAGAGCCGGCCCACGACGGTCCGTTCGGTGAACGCCGCCGACGGCCGTGTCCGCTGGACCTCCACGGTCCCCGGCGACGTGCCCGTGGCACGCGTCGAGACGGCCGAGCCCCCGGTCGTCAGTCTGCCCGGGCCGATCGGCGACACCGAGGGCCCCATGATGGTCTTCAGCAACGAGGGAAAGCCGGGCCCGCAGCTCCGCGAGGCACAGCCCCAGGGCACGCTCGGTGCCTGGATGCGCAACCGTTTCCAGCTCACCCCCACCTTCTTCGGATGGCGCGACACCGTCGTCACCCTCACCCAGTACGACGGCGACCGGCAGACCGGCATGGACGGGGTCGCGGCCCTCGACTCCCGCACCGGGAAGATCCGCTGGCACCGGCAGGCGCCCCCGGGCAGCCGGCCGGTGATCGCGGGCGTCGACGACCGCGGCGTCCTGGTGGTCCATGTGACGGAACCGGGAACGACCGCCCTGGTCCGGTACGCGCTGGACGACGGCACGCCGACGGCGGCCGGAGAACTGCCCCGGCTGCCGGACCGGGCGGAGTTCGACGGCGTCCGCCTGTACGGGAACCGGCTCGCGCTGATGACCGGGGAGCACAACCTGCTGACCAAGGGAGTGATGATGTTCCGCGCACCAAGGAGCCGGCCGTGAACGAGGGCACGGCCCCGCTGGAGCCGGAGGACCCGGAGCGGATAGGCGGCTACCGGCTCCTCGGCCGGCTCGGACAGGGCGGCATGGGGCGGGTGTTCCTCGCCGAGGACGCCGAGGGCCACCGGGTGGCGGTCAAACTGGTCCACGAGGAGTTCGCGGCCGACCCCGAGTTCCGCAGACGCTTCAGCCGCGAGGTGGAGGCGGCGGGGAAGGTGCTGAGCTTCTTCACCGTGCCGCTGGTGGACTCCGGGGGCGACGCGAGGACCCCATGGCTCGCCACTCAGTACGTCTCCGGTCCCTCGCTGAGCGCCGCCGTGCACCGCGACGGGCCGCTGCCCGTGGAGCGGCTGTGCTCGCTCGCCGCGGCGCTCGGCGAGGCGCTCGTCGTCATCCACGCGGCGGGCATCGTGCACCGGGACCTCAAACCGTCCAACGTGCTGCTGGCCGACGACGGCCCCCGGGTGATCGACTTCGGCATCGCCAGGGCGGCGGACTCGGAGGAACTGACGCGCGCGGGCCATGCGCTGGGCACCTTCGGCTACGCGCCGCCCGAGCAGGTCGTCGCCGAGGAGCCGGTCGGGCCGGCCGGTGACGTCTTCTCCCTCGGAGGCGTGCTGCTGTTCGCGGCGACGGGCCGCGCCCCCTTCGGCGACGGCCCGCCGGCGGTGCTGGCGTACCGGACCGTGTACGAGGAGCCCGATCTCAGCGGCGTGCCCGAGGAGTTGGCCCCGCTCGTACGAAGCTGCCTGGCCAAGGACCCCGCGCTGAGACCCACTCCGCGCGAGGTGATCGCCGCCGCCCGTGCCGCCCAGTCGCGGGTACGGGGCGGCGGTCCGGTTCCCGCCCGCGCGGCCGAGGAACCCACGTCGTACCGCATCGCCCCGCCCGCGCCCGCGATCGCCCAGCCTGCGCCCGTGCCCGTTCCCGGCCCGGAACCGGGCACGACCGCCGTGCCGGAGCCGCGCCGTCGCCGTCGCGGGGCGCTCGTCGCCGCGGTCGCCGCCGTTGCCGTCACCGCGCCGGCCGCCGTGGGCGTGGCCCATCTGCTCGACTGGGGCGACGACAAGCGGAGCACGGGCGGCGGGACCGGCAGGCGGACCGGCGTCGCTCCCGCCGCCGACGGCGCCGACCCGCTCCCGGCGGTCACCGCGAAAGGCGACCGCCGGGTCGTGTGGACCGCGCAGCCGGGGGTCGCCGAAGTCGACTCGGAGGTCATGGGCGCCTGGCTGACTCCCAAGGTGCTGGTACGCATCGACGCCTCCGGGATCCGCGGCTTCGACCCGCGCACCGGAGCCTCCACGTGGACCGTGGCACCGCCCGCCAAGGGGCTCGTTCCCTGCGGGGCCTCGGACGCGGAGACGGCGACCAGCGGCGGCGTGGGGCTCGTCCGGTTCGGCAGGGCCCACACCTCGCCGGCCGAGTGCGACGTCGCCGCGGCCCTGGACACCGCCACCGGCACACTGCTGTGGCACCGCACGGTCGGTGAGGCTCCCACAGGCGTCGTCTCGGTGTCCGGCGACACGATGGTGGTCTCCGGTGAAAGAGGCCTTCTCGGGCTCGACCGGGCCACCGGCAAGCAGATCTGGACGTACCCCTGGACCCAGGGGAACTGCAGGGTGACGGACGTGGTGCCCGGTGTGCGCACGATCGCCGTGTCCGACACGTGCGACCGGGAGGACATCGACGTCAGGCGTGTCGTCGTACTCGACGCCGTCACCGGCAGGACCCGCTCCTCCCACGAGGTGGAGCGCAGCGGGGCCACACCCGTGGGGATCGTGACGGCCGAGCCCGTCGCGGCCCGGTACGCCGATGTGTCCGGCGACGTGCACCTGCGTGTTCTCGGCACCGGGGACGGAAAGCCGGTCGATCTTCCGGTCAAGCAGCCCTTCGGCACCCTGCGTCTCATCAGACCCCGCGTCACGAAGGGGGTGCTGGTGACGGAGGTGGAGGCGGGCCCGGGCGGCACGGCCCGGGGACTGGCGGCGATCGACCTCACCACGGGGAAGGTGCGCTGGCGCACCCGGATACGGGAAGAGGTCCTCGAGCTCGAACCCCTGCGCATCCAGGGGGACTCGGTGTACACCGTGGAGGGCGAGGAAGCGGAGGGTCCGGGCTGGTCGTTCACGGTACGACGCCGCTCCCTGGCCGACGGCACCGTGACCGAGAGCGGCAGGCTCCCCGCCCCCTACCAGCGGAGCGACCCCGACCGGCTGCTCGTCTCGGGAAGCCTTGTCGTCCAGGTCAACCGGTCCGACGAGTACGGTCTCGTGGCCTTCGGCACCGCGCCGGGCGGCGATGCGTGAGCACCGCGGACCACTGAACCCGGCGTCGCGCCCCCCGTCGTCCGCCCGTGCGCCTGCACCGCCGCCGACCGCTTCGCCGCACCCGGAGGCGGTCGGCGCGATGACATCGAAGGGATGACGTTGAAGGGGCGAACACCGGCGCCCGGCCGGTGGCGGGAGACCGCGCCGAGGCAGGGGAGACCTCCGGTGCCCGGCCCGGCAGCGGCTTGTCCGCACGGCGGCCTTCTGCTCGCACCGGACGACACACCCCCCTGCCGTCAGGACGGCACCGCCGTCACCTCACCCGCCCGGTGACCGGCGCACGGCCGGATCCCGGTGGCGGCGCGAACCGCGCGTCACCGGACCTGTCCGGGCACCGGCCGGACGGAGTCCTGGGCGGTGCCGCCGCGGCGGAACAGGTTCGACAGGGCCAGGGCGCCCGGGCCGAAGAAGACCAGCATCAGAAAGCCCCAGGAGAACAACGCCGGTGCCAGACCGCCGTTCTGCAGGGGAAAGAGCCCGTCCTTCTGGTGCTCGGTGAAGTAGGCGAAGGCCATGCTCCCCGAGCTGAGGAAAGCCGCGCTGCGCGTCGCGAGTCCGAGGAGTATGAGAGCACCGCAGACCAGCTCGATCACCCCGGCGTACCAGTAGGGCCATTCACCCACGGGGCTGCTCTTCCGGCCCAGCACCCCGAAGAGCGTGGCAACGCCCTCGCTGGTGAACAGCAGACCAAGAACGATGCGGAACAGGCCCAGAACGAGAGGCTGCTGGCTCGTCAGCCGGTCGTTCAGGCGTGAGGTGCTCATCGGTACGTACTCCTCGGATCGGTCGGTGCGTCAAAGGGTGAAGGCCGGGACGAGTGGCCTTCCCCCCTCCCTAACGGGCGCATCGGGCGGACCGTTCAGCAAGGCCCCGCCCGGACCGGTCCGCGCGACGAGCACAGCACAGCCCGCCCCCCTGTGGCTACCGTTTCGGAGGGCTCGCTTCGGACGGGAGCCGGACGACAAGAGGCCTTTCCCCTGGTCCCCTTGGCGCCCCACCACCGGGCCCCGCACCGGCAGCAGCGGTCGGACACCGGCCGGCGGAGTCCCCGGCCCTCCGGGGCAGTGCACCCGGAGGTCAGGAACGGCGTGCCGCGACAATCGCCGAGCTGTCCGGTGTGGTGAGGACTTCGGTGGCGTCCGGAGTCGGATGAGTGAGGCAGAACAGGCGGAGTTCGTCCACTTCTCCGCCGAAACGAGGCGGCCAGTGGGGCGAGGGGGTGAAGTCGTCCAGGATGAGCAGACCGCCGGGCGCGAGCAGCTCGACCACCCTTTCGGGATCGTCACGCTTGCCTCCGCCGTCGCAGAAGAAGACGTCGAAGGGGGCGTACCGCTCAAGCAGCCGCCAGTCCCCGGTGAGGACGCTGACACGGTCGTCGTCCGCGAAGACACGGGCCGCCCGGCGGGCCGGCTCCTCGTCGCGTTCCACGGTCACCAGACGCGCACCGGCGCCGAGGCCGCTGTGCAGCCAGGCGGTGCCCACGCCCGCGCCGGTGCCGCTCTCCGCGATGACCCCGTGGGGTTTCGCCGTGGCGGCCAGGCCGAGCAGCCTGCCCACTTCAGGGATGCAGCTCTTCTTGAAACCCGTTTCGGAGGCAACCCGCTCCGCGATCGCCACACGGGACGGAACCGCACGCTCTGCCATGATCACGCCCCCTTTCGTCCGCGCACGACACTATCCGTAAGCGGCGGCGTCCGTATGAGGTTTGCCCGGCCCCGCCCTGCCTCTTTGCCCTGCCCGGCCCTGCCCCGGCGAGGCTGCCCGGTCGGGGCGCTCGAGGGGAACGCGAGGGGAACGCGCGCGTGCCGATGCGGCCGGCTTTGCCCGGGCACCGATGACTCTCGGCCATGAACTTGTCCAAGTTGTCGAGGAGTTGACCGGAGAAGCCTTGGCGCATTGCCGGTTGATGAGAGAAAATGCCCCCAGCAAGAAAGATCAACTTTGCCCGTGCTGGGTAATCGATCTTCAGTCCCCCTTCAGGAGAGCCACGCTGATGCAGTCCGTCCCCCGCCCGGCACAGGCCGTCGTCCTGCCCTACCGCAGCCGCGCCGCCGCCCCTCTCCCTCCCCTGGGCGTCACGGACGGCGAGCTGCTGCGCATCATCTCCGACCCCTGCACGCCCGTGTTCCTGACGGTGCACGGGAACGGACGCCGCAGGTACAGCTACTGGCAGCCGTTCGACGCCCGCACCGGCAGGGGAAGCTGCTACGTCGCCCTGCCGACCGACGCATGCGACGCCCTGCACACCACCGGGCGCATAGCGCTGGGTGAGCCGCTCGTCGAACCGGGCAGGACGATCTACCGCGTCCGGCCCTCTGACACCCTGCCCACGCCCCACCGCCTGGCACGGTCGGCGGCCCGCGCCGCGTGACCGGCGGCCGGCGCGCTCCGTCGGCTGCCGGACCCATCCGCCCCCGTTCGCCCGGACGGTGACGGTTCGTCCGGTCAAGTGCCGCCTGCCGCAGGGCCGGTGAGGACGCCTGCCGGCCGGACGCCCTGGCGTCGTGCGGCACCTCGCCCGCCGTGCGGAGAGCACGGACCGCCCGTTCGCGGGACCCGGGAAACCGCTCGTCGGCCCCGGGAAGCGGCCGCCTACGGCTCCAGCCGGACGATCTCCCCGATCTCCAGGGCGACATAGAGGGCGCCGTCCGGACCCACCGCGAGACCGTGCGGCTCGGAGGAGGGGTCGGGCAGGTCGTACTCCTCCACGTGCCCGCCGGGAGTGATGGACCCGATGCGGCCCGTGCCCCACTCGGTGAACCAGCAGACACCGGTCGCGGGATCGGCGGTGATCGCATGAGGCCGGCAGGCGCGGTCCGGGAGAGGAAACTCCTGGATCCGGCCGTCCGTGCCGATCCGGCCGATCTGTCCGGCGCCGATCTCCACGAACCACAGGGCGCCGTCCACGCCGTGCGTGATGCCGACCGGTGCGGCATGCCCGGTGGGAAGCGGATGGAGGGAGACGTCTCCGCCGGGGCCGATCCGGCCGACCGCGTTCGCCCGGTTCAGGGTGAACCACAACGCGCCGTCCGGGCCGGTGGTGATGGCCGACGGGACGGCACCGCCGACGGGCAGCGGGAACTCGGTCACCCGGCCCTCGGCGTCGATGCGGCCGATCCGGTCGGTGTGCATCTGCGTGAACCACAGCGCCCCATCGGGAGCCAGGGTGATCCCGAACGGTCCGCTGCCCGGTGTCGGGACCGGGAAGGAGGACTCCTGCCCGGTCACGGTCATCCGCCCGATGCGATGGTCCTGACTGCGGGTGAACCACAGGGCTTCGTCAGGACCCACGGTGATGACCGAGGGACCGCAGGACGCGGAGTCGAGCCGATGGCGGTCGAGCCGGCCGTCGGGCGTGAGCCGGGCGATCTCCCCGGCATGAACCAGAGTGATCCACAGTGCCTCGTCGGGGCCGGTGGTGAGGGCGTAGGGGCCGGATCCCGGGGCACGGACGGACAACTGCCGGAGGGAGGCAGGACGGCGGACCATCAGAACTCCTTGCGAGGACGGGACTTGGGGCGTCATCGGCCGGCGGCGGACGTCATGGAGGCACCCATGACGAACCGAGTGCCCTGCCACCGGCGGCGCAGCCGGCGGTCGTGGCTGACGATCACGAGGGTGCCGGTGTAGTCGGCCAGGGCGGCCTCCAGCTCCTCCACGAGGGCGGGCGACAGATGGTTGGTGGGCTCGTCGAGCAGCAGGACGTCCGACGGTTCACTGACCAGCCGCGCCAGCGCGAGACGCTGCCGCTGCCCGGTGGACAGGCTGCCGACGGGCACGGTGAGCCGGTGACGGTCGAACAGGCCGAGGGACAACAGCTGTTCGGCATGCCGGTCGGCGTCTCCGGCCCGGCCGCGGGCGAAGGCGGCCAGGACCGTTTCGTCCGGCCGGCCGTACTGCGGCTCCTGCGGAAGGTAGCCGATCCTGCCGCGGCGGACGACACTCCCGCCGTCCGGGGCGAGCCGTCCGGCCAGCACGCGCAGCAGGGTGCTCTTGCCCGCTCCGTTCGGCCCGGTGATCAGCAGGCGTTCACCGGCCGCGACCGTGAGGCTCGTGCGGTCGAGCCGGCCCGTGACGGTGACGTCGACGGCGTCGAGCACCGTGCCCTTCAGGCGGCGGGCCCGCAAGACGGGGGTGAACCGCAGCGGCTGCGGCGGGGGCGGTACCGGGTTCGCGAGGAGGCGGCGCAGCCGTTCCTCGGCAGCGCGCACCCGGCCGGCCAGCGACTGCTGCACCCGGCCCCCCGCCCGGTCGTAGGCCATCTTGTTGCCGTCCTTCATCGCCCGGCCGGGAGCCACTCGGCGGGCGGTGGTCGCGGCGGCCTCGCGCAGCCGGTCGACGTCCGCCTGCCACCGGGCGTGCGCCTGGGCCCAGCGCTGCCGGTCGGCCGCCTTCGCGGCGAGGTAGTCCGGGTAGCCGCCTCCGTACCGGACGACGGTGCGCCGGTCCGCGTCCACCTCCAGCAGACTGGTGGCGACGCGTTCGAGGAAGACCCGGTCGTGGGAGACCGCCACCGTGGTGCCGCGCCGCGTGCGCAGATGCTCTTCCAGCCAGTTCAGAGCGCTCTCGTCGAGGTGGTTGGTCGGCTCGTCCAGCAGCAGCACCTCGGGACCGGCCGCCAGGACGGCCGCCAGACGCAGCCGGGCCTGTTCCCCGCCGGAGAGACTGCCCACGGCACGGTCCCGGTCCACGTTCCCCAGACCGAGGCCGTGCAGGGCGCGCTCCACCCGCGCGTCGGCCTCGTAGCCGCCGCGCACCTCGAAGACCGTCAGCAGATCGCCGTACTCGGCCATGCAGGACCGGTCGCCCTCGGCCATCGCCGCCTCCAGACGGCGCATGCGCTCCTCGATGCCGCGCAGATCGGCCAGTGCCCGGTCGATGACCTCCTGGACGGTCGCGTCGGGCGGAAGCCGCCCGTCCTGGGCGAGATGACCGACGCCCCCATCGGCGTGGACGACGACTTCTCCCTGGTCAGGCCGTTCGTCCCCGGCGAGCAGGCGCAGCAGGGTGGTCTTGCCGGATCCGTTCTCGCCGATGATCCCCGTGCGCTCGCCCACGGCGAGCGAGCACGTCACCGAGTCAAGGACGAGACGGCCGTTGAAGGACTTGCTGACGGCAAGCGCGGTGATCTGCGTGGGCATACGGGCACTCCGAAGCATGCGGGGACGGGACGGCCGTCACGGGCCGGGGGACCGGGTGAATGCTTCGGAAGAGCATCGACGACTCCACTAGTGCGACAACTGTTGCATTAAGATGCTGTCATGACGTCATCCAGGCCGGCAACCGGATTTCCCGCGGAGCCCTCCGCGGTCCCGCCGCCGGAGGACGGCGAGCCGGAGCCGCGGGCCCGGCGTCGCCCCGGCGGCCGCACCGCACGCATCCGCACGCGCGTGCTCGACGCGGTCCGTGCCGAGCTGGTGGAGCGCGGGTACGACGAACTCACCGTGGACACCGTCGCGGCCCGTGCGGGCGTGCACCGCACCACGGTCTACCGGCGCTGGCGTGATGTCGGCGGCCTGCTCGCCGATGTCTTCGACGCGGCGGGCGACGACGACTGGCGGCCTCAGGACACCGGCTCCCTGCAAGGCGACCTGGCGGCACTGAACCACGAGATCCAAGCGGCCCTGACGGCACAGCCGCCGGTCACCGCGGCCCTCATCGCCGCCTCCTTCAGATCCGAGGAAGCCGCCCGCGCCCTGCAGCGGTTCTGGGAGGACCGGTACGCGCGCTGCGAGACCGTCGTACGGCGCGCCGCGCGGCGCGGGGAAATCCCGCCGCACACCGACGCCCGGCGTCTCCTCGTCGCCGCCACCGCGCCGCTGTACCACCAGCTGCTGCTTCTGCGCACGCCTCCCGACCCGCACCTGCCCGACCGCGTGGCCGCGAGCACCGCCCTCGCGGCATCCGCCGGCGCCTTCGCCGAGCCCGCGCCCCGGGACGGCGACTGAACGGACACCCACCCCGCCGACCGGGTGTCCCGCGCGGTGCGAGCGGCTCCGTGCCTACGGCATCCGCACGGCCTCCTGCCGGTTCTTACCGGGGTGCGAAGGCCGCGAGGACTCCCCGTGCGGCCGTTCCGTCCGGCCAGACCCACCCGGCGACGACGCATCCGGACGGCCTCTGGGCGGTCTCCGCCGGCCGCAGAACACGGTTGATCCGCACGTCGGGCCCGTCGTCGGGGCCGGCTCCGTGCACGGTGACGGTCGGGTCGGGGGTGTCGCTCTTGTTCTGGTGCTGCGGTGTCGCCTCGCCGCGCAGGAGGGCGCGCAACTGTGCCATCACCACCGGGTCGTGGACGCCGTCGTAGATCCACCGGGTGCCGAGCACCCCATGCTCGGCGGTGCCGATCAGCGCCTCGCCGCAGACGCCCTCCAGCGGTGCACCGCGGTAGCCCATCGGCACCAGATACGCCACCGGCTCCCGCGCGGCGGCATCCGCCACGATCATGAACTCGATCCCGACCTCGCCCTCGGGGTCGTCCAGGCGGAACCCACCGGCCATGACCGGATCCGGCGCTTCCGCGCCGCCCGCGTACCACCTCTGCTTCGGCAGCCAGCCGGTGAGCAGCTCCAGCTTGGTGGGGGTCATGGTGGTGCGGTGGATCAAGGCCATACGGGCTTCCTCGGTGCAGGTTCGGGTCCGTCCCCCGGCGGGGCGTGATCGAACGTACAGGAGACGGCGGTGTTCCCCAAGGGGCGGTGGCCCGGCAAGGGGCCCGCACACGGGACGGACGAGACGGACGAACGGCACGGAACAGGAGGACATCTGCGCCCGTGGGCCGTCAGGCAGGTGGTGGAAGCAGGGCACCGTGACCGCGTATCCGGGTGGCCATGTCCAGCAGCTGGAGGTCGGCGTGGTGACGGGTGATCAGCTGAAGGCCGACGGGTGCGCCGTCCGGGGTGGTCCCGGCGGGCAGGGTGAGGGCCGGATGGCCGGAGATGTTGAAGGCCCAGGTGAGAGCCACATTCATACGGTCCCCCGGCCCGTCGTGGCCGTGCGGGGGGTGCGGTGTGGTCGGGGTGGCGATGAGGTCCACCCGGTCGAAGACCGCCCGCAGCCGGCGGGAGTTGGCTTTGATCAGGTCGTCGGTGTCCTGACCGGAGGTGCCGGCGCGCAGGGCGGTCCAGGCCGGGGCGGGGTCGTGGAGCTTCACCGGGTGGCCGGCGAGGCGGCACAGGCCGGCCGCGGCGAGCCGGCGCAGGGCGTCCCGGGCGACGGCGGCGATCTCCGGATCGGTGGCGGCGTACCCCAGCGTGGACGTCCAGGCCACCGCCGGCGGCCCGGACCAGGAGCGGGGGCCGGGTGTGCCGGTGGGGACGACGGCACGGAAGTAGGCGACGGCGTCACGCGCGGTACGGGCCAGAACGCCCGGGCTGTTCAGGCCGGCACGGTCACGGGCGGGAAGCAGGCCGTTGGTGGGCTTGAACCCGACGACGCCGCACCAGGCGGCGGGGATGCGCACCGAACCGGCCCCGTCGGACCCGCTGGCGAGAGGAACGAGACCGGCGGCGACGGCGACCGCGGACCCGGCCGAGGAACCGCCCGGTGACCAGGCGGGGTTGTGGGGGTTGAGGGTGGGACCACGGTCGGTGCGGCCGTAGGTCTGCCAGCCGGTGCCGGCACGGGGGACCGAGGTCGCCCCGACCGGCACGCATCCGGCGGCGACCAGCCGCCGGTTCTGGAACGAATCGGGTCCCTCGCCGGCCTTGACACCGATCGGCACACCGGCCAGCGGCAGGCGGACCCCGCGGGCCACCGCGGCGTCGACCCGGCCGGCCCGGGCCCGCGCCCGGGCCGGCCACACGGCGGTGAACGCGCGCAGCGCGCCGTCGCGTTCGGCGATCAGCGTCAGCGCCGTGTCGACGACCTCGCGGGCCGTGACCTCGCCGCGGTTGACCCGGTCGGCGACATCGGTGGCGGTCAGCGCCGCATACAGCTCTCCGGTGAGCACAGGGCCCTCACTTTCCTCGTCCCTTTCCCGCCTCGCGGTTGCACGCACCGCACCCCGCTCGGCTCGGTCACCGGGAACCGCTCACCGAAGCCGGCCCGGTCCGTACGGCACCCCCTAAGCGTCGCAGGTCACGTCCTCGGACGGCAGACGGCCGGTCGCGAAGTACGCGTTGACGCTCGCATCGACACAGGCATTGCCGAACACCCCGTACACCGCGTGCTGGCTCGAGCCCCGCAGGGTGACCAGACGCGAGCCGGGCCAGTTCCGGTGCTGGGCGACGGCACCCGAGTAGAGGGTGCGCGGATCCCCGGTGGCGTTGACGAGCAGAGCGGGGAAGTCGCTCCTGACGGTCGTCGGGGCCTCACGCGGCGGATCCCAGAAGGCGCAGGGGCCGATGTTCCGTGTGACGGGGACGAAGAACGGATCCTGTGCCCGGGAGCGCTGGATGTCGCGCCAGTACACCTCCGGGTCGCGTGGCACGGCCACGTCGCCGCACAGAATGGCCGACTGCACACTGCCGTAGGCGGACTCGGAGCCCGTGACCATGGACTTCAGTATTTCGGCGAACTTTGGATCGGGCACGACACGCCGGCCCTGGGCGGCCCGGCTCATGTCCCGCACGACCCGCGCCAGGGTGTCGTAGGCGTCGTCGTTGTCCTGGGAGAGACCGCTGAAGACGATCACCGGAACGGTGTGCTCGTCCACCCGGTGGGAGCCCACCTTCAGTGGCCTGCGTGTCGCGGCGTCCTGCACCCGGTTCACCGTCGCCAGTACGGCGTCGCGGGTGCGGCCCAGACCGTACGTGGTGTGCCGGGCGGCGGTCCACGACGCCCAGTCCGCCAGCGCGTGCCGGTTGGCCTTCTCGGCGCCCCGCAGCAGACGGGGTGAGTACCGGCCGGCGTCGATCACCCCGTCGAGGACCATGCGGTCGACACGGCCGGGGAACATCGTGGCGTACACCTCGCCGAGGTAACTGCCGTAGGAATAGCCGAGGTAGGAGATTCTGCGCTCGCCCAGCGCGGAGCGGATGATGTCCATGTCGCGGGCGGTGTTGCGCGTGGTGACGTACGGCAGCACCGGTCCCTCGGATTTCCGGCAGCGCCGCGCGAGGTCACGGGCGAACGCCACCGCGCGGTCGAACCCGGCACGGTCGGCACCCGCGCCGTGGATCGAGGTGCCGGTCGGCCAGCGGCAGTCCAGCGGGGTGCTGCGGCCCACGAAGCGGGGGTCCACCCCCACGATGTCGTAGCGTGCGCCGACCTCCTCCATCGTCTGGCGCACCCACGGCGGGTCGCCGAGCGTCGGGCCGCCGGGGCCACCGCCGTTGAGCAGCAGAGGACCGACGCGACGACGGGTGTCGGTGGCCCGGATCCTGGAGATCGCGACGGTGATGGTCCGCCCGCCGGGGTCGTCGTAGTTCAGCGGGACGGTGACGTCGGCGCACTCGGCGCCGGCCTTCTGGAGTTCCTTGCCGGTGTCGTCGTCCGGCCCCTGGACGCAGCTCTTCCAGGTGAGAGGCTGGTGGCGGAAGCGGGCCGGGGGATCGCCGGTGCCCGCGGCCGCGGACACCAGGGAAACGGTCAGGGCAAGGACCGCGCAGAGCGCGGTGCGGCGGCTCATGAACATGTCCTTTCTGAAGGGCGGTCCCCGCAGAACGCGGTCCGCGCGACGGCGAGGAAGCCGTGGGCGACGACGGGTCGGGGCATGACGGCCGCGGTGAGCGTCTCGGCGGCGCTGCCGGCGTGGCAACGGCCGGCCGTGGGCGTCGAACGCCCGGTGCGGAGGCCGGCCGCTGCGGCGGTCCGCGTTCGGCGGGTGCACGACGGCCCCTCGGGGTGCGCGGGAGCGGTGAACGGGACGACGGCTCCGGCGGTGCCGTCGTGCACGACCGAGCTCCCTGCGGACCACCGCAGGTGCCGGCGGGCACCGCAGAGGGCGTCTGCCGGTGGACGGGATCGCGGAAGGGCCGCCGGAGCGGCGGACAGGACCGGGTCGCCGACCACGGCCGCGGTACCTGTCCGCCGGAGGGCCGGGAACAAGGAGAACATGGCCGATCACGGTAGAGAGGGCCGGGCGAACGCTCACTGCGGACAACAGGTGTCTTGTGCGGGGGATGTCCCCCGGTGACCGCCTGCGGCCCGCCTCACCCCCGGGGCCCCGCCGCCGGCGACGCGCGGAGCTCCGACTCGCTCGGCGACCGCGACGGCCGGGGTGTTCGTGCCACCGAGGGCGGACCGGCGCCCTGGCCCCCGCAGGGGGCCGAGAGCCGTGGTCGCAGCCTGGGCCGACGGTACGGAAGCGCCGGCCGCGACCTGCTCGATGTCGCTTCGGACCACGCGGTGCACAGTGCGACCACGTCCGCCTCGGACCCGACGGGGGAATGCTTCACGACTGCCGACTGCCGACTGCCGACTGCCGACCGCTGGCCGCCTGTTCCCAGCTCCGCGGGGCGTTCTTCGGACGACGGTCCTGCGCGGGAGAACGAGCTCCTGAACGGGAGCGTCAGAGCCCGGGCGAGGCGGGAGCCGTACTCCTCAGGCGGCTCAGCGCCTGCATGGCCTCGCGCTCCACGCGCGCGAGATCGCAGAGAAGGGTGCCTGCCTGTTCGAGGTACTGCGCGCTGCCTGATGTACCGGCTTTCTCGATCAGTGCGGCGACCTCCGTCCACAGGACGGCTGCCTCGGTGTACAGCCTGAGGCCGGTGCGCAGGTGGCTGCTGTCGAGCAGGCGGGCGCATTCGGCGAGGAAGTCGCGGTAGAGGTTGCGGAACAGGGCGCCGCCGGTGCCGGCCTTCTCCATCAGGAGAGCGGCCTGGGGCAGGTCCCGTTGCGGGGCGTCGGTCCGCCGGAGCCATGTGCGCACCAGTTTCCCGGCCTTCTCGATGCCCCGGTGGCCGAGGTTGGCGATGGGCGGGTCGAGGAAGGCGTCGGCGCAGGAGGTGATGGCGGAGACGATCCGGGTGTGCGGGGAGGGCAGGTCCCTCGGAACGGTGAGGGTGAAGGACCGGTGCCTGGCGCTCATCGGGCCGCGCGCGGCCCTGGCCCGGGCGAGGCTGGCCAGGCTGGTGGACACCGCTCCGCCTTGCTGGCCGGTGTCCACCAGGTAGGCGTTGTGGTCGTCGTAGCCGTACAGGGCGACGACATGACCGCCGAAGTGCACCTTCGACGTGAAGTAGTCCAGGTGGTAGCTGTCGAGCTGCAGTCCGACGGGATGGCCGGCGGCGAGGGAGGACACCACGTTCTCCCAGGCCCTGCGGGGCGAGGTGGTCTCCCGGACCACGAGCTCCAGCCCGAGTGCGGCAGCCAGGTTTCTGGTGAGTTCGAAAGGCTTGACCCGTCCCCCGAGGAAGGGGAAGTCCATGTTCTTGCTGTCCCAGTAGAGGAAGGACAGGCCGGAGCCGAGACCGAAGAGCATGGGTTCGGACAGATCGAGCCCCTGGTGCCGCAGCAGCACCCCCAGAGCCGTCGTCTCGCAGTGCTGCATACCGCGGGCGTCGATGTCCATCACCGTGGCCATGCCGTGCCCTCCTGGACAGGGACGAGCAACCGGGGCGTCAGTTCTTGTTGCGGTGTCTCTGCCGGTCCGGCACGGCAGGCCTCGCGCACGGGTGCTTGCGGGCGCAGCCCGCGCTCACGGAGGGCGGCGAAGAGCGCGTCATGGGCCGAGAACAGCCGGGCACAGGACCCGATGTGCACGGTCGCTGCCGCAGCGACGGCCCCCATGCGATCCCCCTTTTCCCCTTGCCGAGCACGGGCAGCAGCCGGCCCACGCACTCCCCGACCTTACTTCCCGGTCTCCGCAGAGGCGCGGACCGCCGCGCTCGAAGCCGCAGAGCCGTGGAGGCGTATAGGGTTGTGGTGTTCGTGCCTGATCAGGAGCCGAGAGCCGGGAGGTGGGGTGGATGACCGCGTCCGAGGCCGCCGTGCACGGCGTCCGGGTCTCCCTCACGTCCCGGGCCATGGCCTGACACCTTCCTGCCCGCCCCGCCGAGAACGTGAGCTCGAGGGGCACCCGTACGAACATCTCCTGAACGGATCCTCCTTCGTCATGGGCAACACCTGGATCACGCGCGCCGAAACCCGCGCCGACATCCCCGCCGTCCGCGACATCCTCCTCGCCGCCTTCCCCACCCCTGCGGAGGCCGACCTCGTCGACGCCCTGCGTGCCGACCCGGCCGCCTGGATCGAGGGGCTCTCCCTCGTCGCGGCGGACGAGACCGGCCACCCCGTGGGCTGCGCTCTGCTGACTCGCTGCCACATCGGCACCGCACCGGCCCTGTGCCTGGCCCCGTGCGCCGTCCGCCCGGAGCGGCAGCGGACCGGCGCGGGCAGCGCGGCCATCCGCGCGGCCCTGGCCGCAGCACGGTCACTGGGTGAGCACCACGTGGTCGTCCTCGGGCATCCGGACTACTACCCCCGGTTCGGGTTCACCCGTGCCTCCGATCACGGCATCCGCCTGACCATCGACGTCCCGGACGACGCCTTGATGGCGCTCAGCCTCGACGCCGACCACCCGCTCCCCGGCGGAACCGTCCACTACGCCGCCCCCTTCGGCATCTGACCCGACCCGTACCGCGCGGGGAACCCCGGCCTCCCGCGCGGCACGCCCCAGGCGTCGGGGCGGGGCACCGCCGTCGTCACCCGTCCGGCCCACCGGTCTGCCACTGTTTCCAGGCCGCAGGCCCCCATGCGGACCGCCGGAACGCGACCAGGGGCGTCCGCCCCGGCGGCGACGGCGGCCTTCCGCGGACGACGTCTCCGCGCGACGGCACACCATACTGGGATGAAAGGGGTGAAATGCCCGTCGAGTGCGCGGAGGCGCGGGAATGCACGACGACGCCGGGAACGACGAGACTCCCGTCGAGGAACCCGAGCGGTACGACGAGGACGAGACCGAGAACTCCGACGGGTACGCCGAGCCCGGTCCGTACGACGAGGACGAGGACGGCGGGGCGGAGGACACCGTCGTCCCCGGTGGCGAGGCGGCGGCCCGGGGGAGCGGTGCCGACTCGGCGCCCGACGTCTTCCTCGACGTCCCGCAGCTGAAGGTCGACAAGATCGAGCTGGACGTGGAGGACCTGCGGGCCCATGTCTCGCTCCAGGCCGAGGTACTGGACCTGCTGAAGCTGAACGTGGGTGCCGACGTCGCCCTCGGACGGGTGCACCTGGACATCTCGGGCGTGGAGGCGCAGGCCCGGCTCAAGGTGAGGCTCGACAACGTCGCGATGATCATCAACCGGGTGCTCACCACCCTCGACCGCAATCCGCAGATCCTGGAGGAACTGACGCGGGGTGTCGGATCGGCGGTGCGGGACGTCGGAGGCGGTGCCCGGCAGGCCGTCGGCGAACTCGGCAGCGGGGCGGGAAGGGCCGTCGAAGAGGTCGGGCGGGGCGCGGGCTCGGCGGTGGAGGACGTCGGCCGGGGCGCCGGGTCCGCCGTACGGGATGTCGGAGGTGGAGCCGGGCGCGCGGTGGAGGACGTCGGCGGCCAGGCCGGTCGGGCCGTGGGCGGCATCGGCGAGACCGCCGGTGACACGGTCCGGGAAACCGGCCGGGCCGTCGGACGCACCGCGGCGAAGGCGGAGGAGACCACCGGTGAGGCGCTCGGTGCGACGGGGAAGGCGGTCGGCCGGGCGGCGGAGGGCACGGCGCAGCGGGCCGCCGACACCGTCGAGGACACCGCCGAGGACGTCGCAGCGGACACCGCCGAGGGTGCGGAGGACGCCTCGGAAGCGGCACGGAGCGCCACGCGCGGCACCGCGTCGGCCGGACGCGGCACGGCCCGGCGAACGGCCGGGACGGCACGGAAGTCCGCCGGCGGAAGCGGCGGTGCCGAACGCGGCCGGGCCGCCCGGACCCGCCGTCCCCGCGACGACGGAGACGAGGACGACCAGCCCCGGCGGACCCCGCCCACCCGCCGCCGCGCCCCGGAGCAGCGGGACGAGCCGCCTTGAACGGCCGGCCGCCGAGAGCCCGGCGCCGCCGCCGGGCCGGCGGGTCGATCCCCCGCCGCACCTGATTCCGGCGCATCCCCGGAACCGGACATCTCGTTCGAGGCGACGGTTCGCGGTGACCGTCTCCGTTTCAAGGAGGAGCCCCGGACGGCCGTCGGCTTCACCGGGACCGGTGAACGGGAGTCGTCGTCCCGCAGCGAGCGGACGAACCTCCCCGACACGGTCGTCCCCGGCCAGGACTACCGCGACATCCTCGTCGGCTACCGTCTCGCCACCCGTCTGGTCCACGGGACGGAGAGCGCCCCGGACGGCGGAGACGACGGGAACGACGACGGAGCCCGCGACGGAGACGGTGACGGGGATGCGTCCGGCCGGTGAGCGGGCGGGACGACGCAGCATCCGCGCCGGGCGGCGGGCAGCCTCGGCACAACCGCACGGTGAGCAAGCCGGAATGCCGCCCCCGCCACGCCGGCGGATGCCTCTTCCGGGCCAGTGACCTGCTGCCGCACCGGATGATGCGGACGGAAGACGAGGTTGCCGGTGCGGTCGTGCCTCCGATTGCAGTACGTCGAGGTGTCACGTGCCGGCCTCGGGGGCAGGCAAGGTGTTGTTCGCTGCAGAACGCCTCAAGGGGGAGTCTTCGTGTCCACAGAGGGAAGGGACGCCGCGGCTTCACCGGAGAAGGCGGACGACACTCCGCTGCGGCGGGCCATCGGTCCTGGGCTGCTGGTTCTGTTCGTGATCGGTGACATTCTCGGAACCGGTATCTATGCCACCGTCGGCAAGGTCGCCGGCAAGATCGGCGGGGCATTGTGGCTGCCGTTCGCCCTCGGGTTTGTCGTGGCCCTCCTGACCGCGGCCTCGTACGTCGAGCTCGTCAGCAAGTATCCGAAGGCGGCCGGGGCCGCGCTGTACACCCAGAAGGCGTTCAAGGTTCCGTTCCTCACCTTCATCGTCGCCTTCATGGTCATGTGCTCGGGCCTTTCGTCGGCCAGCGCGGCGGCCCGCGCCTTCAGCGGCGACTACCTCGCCGAGTTCACGGATTTCTTCCCGCCCACTCTTGTGGCGCTTCTGTTCGTCCTCGCCCTGGCGGCCCTGAACCTGCGGGGTGTGTCGGAGTCCGTGAAGACCAATGTGGTCCTCACCCTGGTGGAGCTGACCGGTCTGCTCATCATTCTCGCGGTCGGTGCCTGGGCGGTCCTGACCGGCGAGGGCGAACCCTCCCGGCTCGGGGAGTTCCAGGCGGAGGGCACCGGATACGCACTGATCACCAGTGTGATGGGAGCGACAGCCCTCGGCTTCTTCTCCTTCGTCGGGTTCGAGGACTCCGTCAACATGGCCGAGGAGACCAAGGATCCGGTGCGTACATTCCCGCGTGCCATTTTCACCGGCGTTGCCGTCACCGGCGCCATCTACGTCCTGGTCGCTCTGTTCTCCTCCCTGCTCGTCGACTACCGCGTACTGGAGAGTTCGAGCGGTCCGCTGCTGGAAGTGGTCAAGGCCGGCGGCATCGGCTTTCCGCCCAGACTGTTCGCGCTGATCGCCCTGTTCGCCGTCACCAACTCGGCTCTGATCAACATCATGATGGCGTCCCGCCTGTGTTACGGCATGGCCAACGAACGGATTCTGCCCCGCGTCATGGGACGTGTTCTTCCCCGGCGCCGCACTCCGGTGGTCAGCATCGTCTTCGTTTCGCTTCTTGCCGTCGGCCTGGTTTCCACCGGGGAGATCGCGGGCCTCGGCGACACCACGGCTTTTTTGCTTCTGTGCGTCTTTGCCGTGGTCAACATCACCGTCCTTGTGCTGCGCCGTGACCGTGTGGCGCACGAACACTTCCGTACGCCGACACCTTTGCCGGTGCTCGGTGCGATCACTGCTCTGCTTCTGGCCAGCCCGCTGTCCGAACGGCCCGTCGATGTCTACATCAGGGCGGGTGTGCTGCTGGTCATCGGAATCGGGCTGTGGGGGCTCAACAGGGCGGTGATGAAAGCACGCGGTGAGGTGTGAGCCGTGACAATCCCGCTTGCCGGCTCCGTCATGGCCGCCCTGGGGAACCGACGGGGCCGATCGCTTCCGAGTCCGGCGGGAACAGGCCGTGACGGCACGGGGGACGCATGAGCGAGCGGAATCCGGTTCCGCTCGCCCTGCCGTGGCCGGTCCCCGAGCCCTGTGGCCCGGGGCAGGCGTCGGCCTGTCCGCACCCCTGCTGTTCCCCATGTTCCTCGCCGCCGTGGCTTTGTGGCCGGCGAAAGGCGCACCTGCCCTTCCCCGTCCGGTGGACAGAAGCACAACCGAGGGGCGGGACGCTGCGTCGGTCACGGGGAAAGCTGCCGAGACATGAGAGACATGAGGGGGACATGAGAACGAAGGGGTGCACGATGTTACGGACCAGCGGTCGTCTCGGATCCCCGGTGAGCCGGCGCACGCTGCTCGTGGCCGGTACGGCCACCGCCACGGCCCTGCTCACGGCCACATCCGCTCACGCGTCGAACGGCATCACCGGCCGTTTGCGCGCACTGGAGGAGGAGTACGGGGCCCAGCTGGGCGTCTACGCCCACAACGTCCGTACCGGGGAGACGATCCGGCACCGCGCCGACACGCCGTTCCCGATCTGCTCCCTGTTCAAGCCGCTCGCGGCCGCGGCTGTGCTGCGCGACATGGACCGCGACGGCGAGGTGCTGTCCCGCCGGATCCACTACACCGCGGACGACCTGGTCGACAACTCGGACAAGACGAAAGAGAACCTGGCCTCGGGGATGACGATCGCCGAGCTGTGCGACGTCGCGATCCGCTGGAGCGACAACACCGCGGGCAATCTGCTCCTGCGCGAGCTGGGCGGCCCCACGGCGATCACCCGTTTCGCCCGTTCGCTCGGCGACCCGGTGACCCGGCTGGACCGCTGGGAGACGGAGCTGAACTCGGCGGAGCCATGGCGGGTCACGGACACCACGAGCCCGCGCGCGATCGGCCGTACCTACGCCCGGCTCGTCCTCGGCGATGCGCTGAGCCGGCCCGACCGCTCACTGCTCACGCACTGGCTGCTGCACAACCAGACCAGCGGCACCCGCCTGCGCGCAGGTCTGCCCGGCACCTGGACGGTCGCGGACAAGACAGGGGCTGGTGCCTACGCCGCCAACAACAATGTGGGCATCGCCTGGACGGAGGACGGCACACCGCTCGTGCTCGCCATCCTGTCCCGCACGTTCGACCAGGACGCCGCACAGGACGACACACTGATCGCGAGGGCCGCGGCCACACTGGCCGACGCCCTGCGCTGACGCGGCCTTCGCGGACGCACGGCGTGACAGAGGGAGCCCTGGATTTCCTGCCGTACGGGGAAACCCAGGGTGCGGCCTCTCATACCGACGCGACGTCATCCGTGCTCTCGCACAGAGCACTCCGCCCCGCTGGACGAGCTCCAGCGGGGCGGAACCGGCAGCATCCCAGGAAGCGGCCGTCCGGACGCATGGCCTCGCGGACCGCAGGGTCCACACCGTCGCCGGTGCACGCCGGCGGTGTGGACCCTGCGGTGGAGGACCTCCCTCAGGCGAGGGAGGCCAGGTACTTCTCGATGGCCCCGGCGGCGACGGCCGGGCCGTTCACCTTGCGCATGCTGTCCCGCATCCGCTGCACACGCTCCGCGATGCCGCTGTCCGCGGCCACCGAGTCCACCGTCCGGCGCAGGCTCTGGACGGTGACCTCCGCGCGGGGCAGATGACGCCCCAGGCCGAGTTCTTCGACGCGCACCGCGTTGGCCCGCTGCTCGTTCATCTGCGGCACGGCGACCATGGGGACGCCGTAGTAGAGCGACTCCATGGTGCTGTTCATGCCGGCGTGGGTCAGGAAGACGCGGGCGTGCCGCAGGACGTCGAGCTGCGGTACGTGGCGCCGTACCTCGAAGTTGGCCGGAATCGACGTCAGATCGGCCGGGTCGATGTGGTCGCCCACGGCCATGACCACATGCCACTCCGAGCCGCCGAACGCCTCGAGGGCGAGGGGGAAGAACTCCGGCCAGCCGGTGGCGGCGGTGCCCAGGGAGATCAGCAGTACCGGCCGGTCCGCCGAGGCGGGCTGCCAGGACCCCTGGAAGGCCGAGCGGTCGCCGAGGCAGGGGCCGGCGAACACGAAGCGCTCGTCGAAGGTGTCACCGTCGAAGTGGAACTCGCGGGGAAGGAAGATGATGCCGAGCTTCTCCACGTGCCCCATGAAGGCGCCGATGTCGGGCGGGAGGTTGAAGCCGGGCAGCAGTTCCACCAGCTTCTGGGCCATCTCCAGCACCTTGGGGTCGTCCGGAGCGGCGAGGGGGAACTTCTCCGAAATGTTGAAGGTCTCGCTCACCCCGTACGACGGGAAGAGCCGCACCGCGGGAAGGCTGTGCTGTGCGGCGTAGAAACGCGCGCCCCACGCCATGAAGTCGTGCACGACGACGTCGGGACGGTCGTCTCCGTAGGAGCCGCTCACCTGCTCGTGGAGCGCGAGGGCCTCCTCCAGGCAGCGAAGGCCCTCGCCGGCCATCGTCTCCTCGTTGTACGGGCTTCGGTAGAACTCCCCGAAGGGGGACGTGTAGCGGATGGGCGTCGCTCCCACGGCTTTGATGGCGGGGACGAAGTAGTCCGTGGCCGTACAGGTCACCCGGTGCCCGCGCGCGACCAGTTCCTCCACCACGCCGAGAGTCGGGTTGACGTGCCCGATCGCGGGAAAGGTGAAGAAGGCGATGTGAGCCATTTCTCTCCTTTATGGCATTGTGTGCTCGCCCGTGTGCTCGTGGTGCCGCGCCCGCCGGACCGCTTCCGTCGTCCGGGCCTCCGGTGGTTCCTCCCCCATCCGTGTTCGGGCAGCGCATGGGTCACAGGGGCGCGACCGGGCCGTCGGCCGCCCCTCCTCTGCGGGGCGGACATCTGCTCATGGCCGCCACGAGCAGGAACACTCCGGGAACGCACCACAGTGCCGCGCCCATGGCGTCGGCACAGGCGTCCCCGGCAGCGGTCGTTCCCGCGAGCGCACCGAAGAAGACCGCGCCGATGGCGGCGATTCCGGCGGCGGAGCCGAACCGGGGCGGCGTGTGGATCACTCCGGCACCGGCGCCCGCGTCGCATGACGGCAGGGTGCCGAGCCGGCCACCGGTGATCAGCAGGACCGCGGTGGTCAGGGAGTACCCCGCCACGGCCCACTGCGCCGCGGCGAAGCCGATGCCGAGGGCCTGCCGGAAGCCGGGGAGCGAGACCGCCACGATGTCGGCGTCCAGGCCGTCGAGGAACGGGGCGGCACCCAGGACGCCCAGCACCGCCCGGCGGCGCCGCGACCGGCCCTCCTGCTCCGCCGTCTTCTCACGCTGCGTCTCCGTGCTCGTGGCGCGGACCATTGTGACGGCTCCTCGGGTAGTCGCTGTCTGCTCCGGCCGGAGTCGCCGACGACACCCGGGGAGGCCTGAGGGCCATTACATCAGCCGGGACTTGAGTGACGGTCGAGTCACGGTCGAGCCGCTGGTCCGGGCATCCCGGACCGCCCCCGGCCGCCGGGATACGGCACCCCACGGTGCTCGGCCGTGACACCGACCCCACGGTCTGGTATGCCGTCGGAGCCCCGGCCGAGGCCGTCGATGCGCGCACCTGCGCGCCGGGTGGCAGGGGACGCAGGACCGGACGTTTTGAGGGGGCGGCCCGCCGTCATCGGCGGCTTCCGAACGCCGGTCAGGACAACGACTGCCTCGGCACCACGATCAGCGCCCAGGACACCGTGCTGCCGTCACGCACCAGAGCCCGCTCCCCCCTGGGAAGGACCATTTCTCCACGACATCGGCCTCACCACGACGGACGGACCCGCGGACGTGGTGGAACTGCCGCCGGGAGGGCAAGCTGCCGCTCCTGCTCTCCGGCGAGGGAGGAAGCGGCTGCGCGGAGACGGCGCGCGGCCGTCCTCTAGTCGGCCGCCGCCTCGGCGGGGGACGCCTCCTGGTCGAGGCTCTCCGCCAGTTCCGCGAAGACCGCTGCTCCCCTGCCGGGGGAGAGGTCCACCGCGGCGAGCGCGGGGGCCAGCGTCACGCTGGGCAGGAGGTGGCGCAGCAGGACGCAGATCCGGTCGGGCAGGTCCTCGTAATTGCTGAGGGCCTGCGACATCGCCTGGATCCCGGCGAAGGAGCCCACGATGACGTCGGCGGTCTCGGACGGCACGACATGGGGCAGCAGCTCGCCCTGGGCCTGGGCCTTCTCCAGGAGGTCCCCGATTATCTCCCCCCAGCGCAGGAAGGGCCCGCTGCGGTCGAGGCCCTTGGCCTGCTGGTCCAGGGACAGCCGTACACCGGCGCGGACCATGGGGTCGGTCTGCAGGCGGTGGGCGTGCAGCAGGATCACGTCCACGAGCTGCTGGACCTTGGAGGGCCGGTCGGGCACGACCAACTGCTGGTCCTGCTCGCTGAGCACTCCCTGGGCCAGGTCCTCCTTGGACTGGAAGTGGAAGTACAGGGCCCCCTTGGTGACCCCCGCCGTGGTGAGGATCTCCGTGATCGTGGCCGCCTGGTAGCCGCGCTCCTCGAACACCTTGGCCGCTGCCGCCAGAATCGTCCTGCGCGTGCGAATGGCACGGTCCTGCTTCGCCACTTCCGTCTCCTTCGCTCACCGGCCGCGGTGACAGCGACAAACCGGTTAAAAAAACCGCCGAGTTTGTATCTTACTCGCCGTGGGGCAGGAGAAAGATCAGGTCCGCCCGCCGAGACGTATGACAAGACATGTGAACGGTGGAGCGGGCGGAGCGTGAGTCCGGGGACATCTGTGGAGGGGGGAGCGATGATTCTTGTGACGGGCGCGACCGGAACGGTGGGCCGCGAGGTGGTCCGCTGCCTGCCGCCGGACGTACCGGTGCGACTGCTGACCAGGGATCCCGCGCGCCTGACGGCCTCCACTCCCTCCGCCGAGGTGGTCACCGGGGACTACGCGGACCCGGGCACGCTGCGGAGAGCGCTACGGGGGGTGCGCCGGGCCTTTCTCGTCACCAACTGGGTCACCAGGGACAGCGACGCCGCGTTCCTGCGGGCGGCGCGGGCGGAAGGCGTGGAGCAGGTCGTGAAGCTCTCCGCGGCCGCGGTCGCCGACGAGGGAGCCGACGACCTGATCACCCGCTGGCAGCGGACGAACGAAGCGCTGCTGCGCGACTCCGGAATGGCGTGGACCCTCCTGCGGCCCCGCGCCTTCATGTCCAACTGCATGTCCTGGGCACCCTCCATCCGGTCCCGGGGCGTGGTCTCGGCCCTGTACGGGACGTCGGTCAACGCCTGCATCGACCCGCGGGACATCGCGGCCGTGGCGGTGCGCGCCCTCACCGAGGACGGCCACGAGGGCAGGGTGTACACGCTGACCGGTCCCCGGGCGATCAGCGCGGTGGAGCAGACGGAACAGCTCGGAAGGGTGCTGGGCCGGCCTCTGCGCTTCGAGGAGCTCACGGAGGAGCAGGCCAGGGCCCACCTGTCGCGCCGTCATCCGGAGGAGCTGGTGGAGGCGCTGCTCAGCAGCGCGCGGCGGCAGATGGCGGGGGCCAAGGCGCGGGTGGAGAACACCGTCGCGGAGGTGACCGGCCGTCCGGCGAGAACTTTCGCCGAATGGGCCCACGACCACGCGCATGCCTTCGCGTCCTTGGCCGGCGCTCCGGGGGAGAGAGGCTGACGGCCGCCGCGGCCGGCCGCGGCGGCCCGTGCCGACCGGAGACAGCCGAGGGCAGCCGCAGCCCGGCCATGCGACCACGGTGAAGGTGAACACGGCGGTCCCGTCCTGCTGCCCGGCCCCGAGCACCCGCCCCCCGCCGGGCGTCTTCGCGGGCCGCCGCCGCGCTTCGGTCGTGCACGGCGCGTCCAGCCCGGCGCACTGGAGGAACTCACCGGTGATGCCGACCGGGAGAAACCCGGTGCGGTCCAGGACCGCGGCCGGCGCCCAGCGGGCGGCTTCCACTGCGAGACCCCGCACGGTCGGCGGTGAGAGGGCGGTCGGCGTTGCGTGCCCGGAGGGTCTGCATACACAAACCAGCAAGTCGGTTTGTTATTATCGTGACGGGTGGTGATCGAGCCCGCCGCCTCGTCCGCGCCCCGGCGATGCCGTGCACCGAATACGCCGGCCTGCCCGCTCCCTCAAGCGCGGCGACCCGCGGCAGTGGACCCGCGGACGGCAAGGACACAACGGGGTTTGTCGCCGGGACCCCGCAGTCAGGAGAGACAACCGATGGTCAAGCAGGAGCGCGCCCTCCGCGCACGCCGGTCACTGGTCCGAGCCGCAGCCGAGGTGTTCGCCGAGAAGGGATTCGCGCCCGCGTCGCTCACGGCGGTCAGCACGAGGAATCGAGCGACTCTCCTGTCTGAATTGCCTTGGAAGGTAAGGGAAGTGGGTGCGGTGCGGCCCTGTGGCCACGCCGTGACGTAATAAAAAACGGTCCAGACGGTTTCATATTGACAAACCAACCTCCCTGTTCTGTACTCGCAGCACGCCGGGAACCAGCTCTCAGGACCACGGACATCCGACAACAGTCACGACTCATCCACGGGGATAGGGGAGACGGCATGGACATCGCTGTACTGGGCGCGCTGGCCGTCAAGGAGAACGGGATCCCGGTGACCCCGACGGCACCGAAGCCTCGTCAGGTTCTGGCCATGCTGGCACTGCACGCCGACCGGATGGTGCCCGTGGCCGCCCTCATCGAGGAACTCTGGGGGGACTGCCCGCCGCGCAGCGCGCGCACCACCCTGCAGACGTATGTCCTGCAACTGCGGGAGCTGATCGCGAAGGCGCTGGAGCACGACCCCGAGGGCACCGCACCGCGTACCGCCAAGGACGTGCTCGTCACCCTGCCCGGGGGCTACATGCTCAACACCTCGGGCGGCACCAGCGACGTCCGGGAGTTCGAGCGGTTGGCCGGAACGGGCTACCGGGCCATGGACGCCGAGGACTACGCGGGTGCCGCCCGCCGGCTGCGCGAGGCCCTGGCGCTGTGGAACGGCGCGGCCCTCGCCGACGTACGGACCGGGACGCACCTGGAGATGCAGGTCCGGCGCCTGGAGGAGAGCCGGCTGTGCGCGCTCGACCGGCGCATCGAGGCCGACCTGCGCCTGGGGCGGCACCGCGAGATCCTGGGCGAACTGAGCATGCTGGTCACCCGCTACCGCACCCACGAGAACCTGCACGGCCAGTTCATGCTGGCGCTGCACCGCTCGGGCCGCCGGAGCGAGGCCCTCGGCGTCTACCAGCGGCTGCGCAACGCGCTGGTGCGGGAACTCGGCCTCGAGCCGTCTCCCTCGCTGCGCCGGATACAGCGCTCCGTCCTGCTGGCCGACCTCGAATCCGCCTTCGACACGGCGCCCACCGCAGCGGGTGAGCGCCTCAGCCGCGTCGGATGACACACCGTCGCCCATCGCCCGGCGCGGGAAGGAGACCGAGGCGCAGGCAAGGCCGGAACGCACGCGCCGCAGGCTGCTCCACGCGGGTGCGGAGACGTTCGACCGCAACGGCTGCGCCAACGCGACACCGGAGCGGATCGCCGGCCCGCGGGATGACGAAGGGAGCCCCGTACTTCCACTTCGCCATCCAAGGACGGGCCGGCCGACGCAGTGCGGGAGCAGAGCCGGGTGATGCCGCGCGCCTTCGCCGACGAGCAGCGCCGGACCGGCCCGGCCCCGGTACAGGCCCTCGCCGAAGCCGCATGACGGCGCCCGCGCACGGTACGTCCCGCAGCCGGTCGCATCCCACAGGGCCGGACGCGCGAACCGCTGTATGCGCCTGGGGGCGGGCTCGGAGGCTCACCAGGGCAAGGGCCCCCGCACGTCGAAGAAGCCTCCCGTGGGGCCGTCGGGGCCCACCTGCGCCATACGGACAATGATCTCGGCACCCTCTTCGACGGTCTGGGTGCCGGTGTTCCCGTTGAGATCGGTCCTGGTGTAACCGGGCTCCACCGCGTTGATGCGCATGGCCGGGAACGCCTTCGCGTACTGCACAGTGATCATGTTGAGTGCCGCCTTCGAGGCCGGGTACGCAACGCCCGGGTAGGCGTGGGTCGGGGTGCCGGGGGTGGTGACCCGGGTGAGGGAGGCCAGACCGCTGCTGAGGTTGACCACGACCGGGGAAGCGGACCGCTGCAGCAGCGGCAGGAACGCGTGGGTGACTCTCACCAGGCCGAAGACATTGGTCTCGAACACCTCCCGCATCATGTCGGCGGTGACGTCCGCGGCGCCGATCACCTCGTTGTCCTCGGTTCTCCCCTCGACGCCGGCATTGTTGATCAGCACGTCCAGTCCGCCCTCCGCCTCGATGGTCCTGGCCGCGGCCGCGACGGAGGCGTCGTCGGTGACATCGAGCTGTACGGTCCGCGCACCCAGCCGCTCGGCGGCCCGACGGCCGCGCTCGGGGTCACGGCTGCCGATGTAGACGGTGTGGCCTGCGGCGACGAGACGCCGCGCGGTCTCGAAGCCGAGGCCCTTGTTCGCTCCGGTGATCAGTGTTCTCGTCATGTCTCCACCGTGCTGCGGCACCTTTCGGTCAGCCAGGCGTCCGTCTTTCCTGGGACTGGCAGTACCAGGCAAGCCGGACGACGGGCGGTGCACACTGGCAGGCATGGCGACGGAATTCGGACAGGCGGTGCGCCGGTGGCGCGACCGGATCCCGCCCGAGGCGGTCGGGCTGCCCGTCGGCGCGCCCCGGCGCACGACCGGACTGCGCCGTGAGGAGCTGGCCATGCTCGCCGGGATGTCCGTCGACTACGTCACCCGGCTCGAACAGGGCCGCGCCACCCATCCCTCACCCCAGATCGTCGAGGCACTGGCCAGGGCACTGCGGCTGTCGGGGGACGAGCGCGCCCACCTGTTCCGGCTGGCCGGACTCGCCCCGCCGGGCCCGCGGACGGTACCGGCGTACATCACCCCGAGTGTCCAGCGGCTGCTCGACAGACTGACGGGAACACCCGTGGCGGTCTACGACGCCTCCTGGACCCTCCTGACGGCCAACGCGCCGTACGCGGCCCTGATGGGGGATCCGTCCGGGTGGCGCGGCAACGAGCGCAACGCCGTGTGGCGCCACTTCCTCGGCCCCGGCAGCCGGACCCGCCACACGCCTCAATCCCTGCGCGCCTTCGAGGCGGCCCTGGTCGCCGACCTGCGCGCGGCGGCCGGCCGTTACCCGGCCGACCGGCGACTGCAGCGGCTGATCACGGAACTGCGCGCGGCCAGCGACCGATTCGCCGCGCTGTGGGACGCCGGTGCCGTCGGCCACCACGAGGCCGCACGCAAGACCATCGACCACCCCCAAGCAGGACCCCTGACACTGGACTGCGACGTACTCACCGTGGCGGGCAGCGACCTTCGGATCATGATCTACACGGCGGAACCCGGCACCGAGGACGCCGAACGCCTCGCCCTGCTGACCGTGCTCGGCACCCAGACGCTTGCCGATCCCGCCGACTGACACGCGCACAGCCGAAGACCAGGATCCATCCCTGGGGCACCAGGGTGCCGGACAAGGGGAAGCAAGGGGAAGGAAGCGGGGACGCGGGGGCCCCGGAATTCCCGGGCGGCAGCCGGTGACCGACGAGGTACCGCGCCGTCGAGAGCCGCCCCGAGAAGCCGCCGTGGCCGTCGCACAGCCGCCGTCCCAGCCCGCCACGATCGACCCGGCAAGGTCCGGGAAGCGATCCGCTCGCCGGCCGGGGCGAAGCGCGCACGGACGGCTCGAGCGAGACTCCGATCCGGTACCAGCGAGGCGTCCATGTTCCCGCGCACACGTCCCCGGACGGGGGAGCGGCCGTAGGCGGCCGACGGGGCGGGGATGCCGTGCCCGGAGGAAGACCGCTTGACCTGTGGAAGACCGCTTGAGCGTCGCTGGAGAAAACGGGAGAGGCGGCGAGAACAGGGCTAGCGTGCTCGGAACCGACGGCTCTGAGCCATCGGGGGAGCTCGACCGTTACGGAAGGAAAACCGTGGACATCCAGGTTCTGGGCCCCTTGAAAGCCGACATCGACGGGGTGTCGATCGTTCCCACCGCGGGCAAGCCGCGACAGATCCTCGCGCTGCTCGCCTTCTGCCCGGGCCGGGTCATGCCGGTGCCCACGCTGATGGAGGAGATCTGGGGCACCGACCTGCCGCGGAGCGCCATGACCACCCTGCAGACGTACATCCTTCAGCTGCGGCGTCACCTGGGCGCCGCGATGGGACCGGACGCCCCCGGCTCGGCGAAGGACGTGCTGGCCACCCGACACGGCGGATACCTGCTGCGGATCCCGCCGGAGTCCGTGGACGTGCACCGGTACGAGCAGCTGGTGGCGGCGGGGCGGAGCGCCTTCGACGCGGGGGAGGACGAGCGGGCCGCCGGCCTGTTCCGCAAAGCACTGGACATGTGGCAGGGGCCGGCCCTGGTCGACATGCGTGTTGGCCCGGTGCTGGAGATCGAGGTCATGCGGCTGGAGGAGAGCCGTCTCGGCATCATCGAACAGCGGATCGACGCCGATCTGCGCCTGGGCCGGCACAGCGAACTCCTCGCCGAACTCACCGACCTGATAGCCCGTCACCCCCAGCACGAGGGGCTGCACTCCCAGGCCATGGTGGCGCTGTACCGCTCCGGACGGCAGGCCGCGGCGCTCGACGTCTACCGCGGACTGCGCACGCGGCTGATCGAGGAGCTGGGGGTGGAGCCGTCCCCGCGGCTGCAGCGCCTGCACCAGGCCATGCTCACCGTGGACCCGGCGCTGGATGCGGTGTCCGGTCCGCGCCGCACCTCCACCTTCGACCTCTACGCGGCCTGAGACCGGCCGCGCCGCAAGACGCCCCGGCGGTCTCCGAATCCGGCGACCCGGGCAGGAGAAGACGGGACATGCACGACGGTCGGCCGGTACGACTGCACTGTTGCGCACACGCCGGAGCCGGCGTCTCCTCCCTCCACGGCCGGCCCGCCGGCCTCGGCCGCGGGGCCGAGTCGGTACCGCACCTGCTGCCGGGGCGCGATGCCAGGCGCCACGAACCCTGGGCGACCGACGCGACGTGCTGCTCGCCGACCCGACGGGACGCTTCACCGGGACCCCGCCCAAAACCGTACGTGCTGTTGTACGGGCACAGCCCGGCGCGCTGGTCGCCTCCGCCCTGACCCGTGCCCTGCACAGGCCGAATTCAATTCCTGGCAGAAATAAAAGCTCACCCTTCCCGGACTCTTTGTGTCAGGCTGGTTCTGCTGTTCACCGCACTGAGGGGGTACATATGACGGACGTGCCGAACGAGAGCAAGAACGAGGGCTCGACTCGTGACAAATTCCGCGAGGCGCTCGAACGCAAGAAGAAAATGTCCCGGGCCAGGCGGGCGCACGAAGAGGGCCGTATGAAGGTCAAGAGCATGAGCGGCCCGGCGGGCAAGAAGCGGTACTTCCGGCGGAAGGCTGGCTGAACTGGGGCGCGGCGCCTCCTTCCGCAGAGACGGGCCGCCCTGGGCTGCCGTGATCGTTCCCGATGAGGAAAGGTCACGGCAGCCCTCTTCTCATGCCGTCGGAACAACGGATCCACGGCGAGACGCGACGGAATCCCGGACCTCCTCGCAGAACCCACCACAAGGCCTCGGGAAAACCAGTCCAGAATTTCTGGAATTTCACTTGAAAATTACTTGAGAAGTGCTGCCGGCCGGGTGCACCGGAGCACCACGGGCGCGTCGGCCGAGCATCGCGGTCCGCACCCGCCACGACTCCGGCACCGCCGTGGCCGACCGAGCCCGGGACACGGATCGCGGCGGCGCCGGTGCGGTGGGAGCCGTGGGGCTTCAGCAGAATGCGCACGCCCGCGTCGGCCTCCTCGGCGCACGGGATACGAGCGGTACGTCCCACAGGGCGGGCTCTTCCCGCGTGAGGAGCCGGGCACGATGTGCCTCCGTGCCGCATGGATCCGATCCGGCCGGCCGGGTGTCCCGCTTGCGGGGGAGGGGAGAGAAAGAGATGAGAACCGTCCGCCTGTTCCGGCAAGGCGCCTGAAGGGGCCCCTATAGCACCTTTGCCGGGCGCCCGTCCACTGCTCGTGGATTGTCGTTTGTGCAAGGTCCGTGGCCACGGTCGATCAAGTATGTTCAGCGGTTACCGCGCCGGTCATGGGTACGGGGGATGTGATGGCAGTGGTTGCCTTACCGGACGAGTCCGGTCTCGACGACCGGGTTCCGTTTCTCGCACGCCTGGAGAAGGGCGAGCGCGAGGCCTTGCTCGGTCTCGGGCGTGAGCTGACCTTCAAGGCCCGGGACGTGCTGTTGCACCAGCACGAGCCGTCGTCGTACGTCCTGTTCGTCACGCACGGCTGGACGAAGGTGACCGCCACCGCCGTCAACGGCTATGTCGCGCTGCTCGCCCTGCGCGGCCCCGGTGACATCGTCGGCGAGTCGGCCGCACTCACGGGGCGGCCGCGGTCGGCGACGGTCACCGCGCTCGAGACGGTGCGCGCGGTCGCCGTCGACCGTGCCCGCTTCGTCCGCTTCCTTTCCGACTCCCCCGCGGTCTCCGGGGCCCTGCTCGCCCTCACGTCCGACAGGATGCGCGCCGCTGACCGGCGCCGCCTGGAGTTCGCCTCGATGAGCGTCCGCGAGCGGCTCGCCGTGCTGCTCCTGGAACTGGCCCACAGCAACGCCCGTTCCACCGAGTCGGGCGTCGAACTCCTCGTTCCGCTCAGCAAGCAGGAGCTCGCGGGCTCGGTGGGCGCGTCCCGGGAGGCGGTGCAGCGGCTGCTCAAGGAGCTGAGGGACCGGGGCGTGGTGGTGACCGGGAGACGGACGCTTCGGATCCTGCGGATGGACGTGCTGCGCAAGCTCGCCCGGACGGAGAGGTGAGGCCACCGGCCGAGGGGCCGTCGCGGCGGCCCGGCGGTAGGGGCAAGAGGAACCGGCTCGGTGGAGCAGTCCGGGAACTGTGCACACGGTCACACTCGCAGTGAGTCATCCGTCCTCTCGGCGAAGGCGCCCCAGAGGCCACTCTTTTCGCCCGACGCGTGGTTTCCCACAGGAAGGGCGAGCATGACCGACCCAGTGAGCCGGACGATCCTCCTGCTCGACATCGAAAGGTTCAGCGACCGGGACGACATCGAGCAGGCCTACCTGCGGCGGATGCTCTACGACATCACCGACCGCGTTCTCGAGCACGCGGGCATCGACAAAACGCTGCGGCTGCGCGCCGACCGGGGCGACTCCGTCATGGAGCTGATCGACGCCAACGCGTCCGTGCCGGGGCTGCTGCGCGCCCTGATCACCGAGGTGCCGAGCCAGTTGCGCGCCGTCAACCGCATGGCGTCGAACTCGGCGCAGATCCGCCTGCGGGGCGTGGTGGCGACGGGATACGTCGCCGTCGACGAACACGGCGGCTGGGTCGGCTCCGACCTCAACCACGCCTGCCGGATCCTTGACGCGCAGTTGCTGCGCGACGCCCTGCGTGAACGCGCGGACGACTTCGCGCTGTGCGTGTCGGACCCCGTCTACCAAGGGATCGTGCGGCACGACCACCCCGGCATCCCGGCGGACGACTTCCACGCGGTGACCGTGGACAGCAAGAACGGACCGCTGCGGGCCTGGCTGCGCGGCCCGGTGCCGGGTGGCACGGGCCGGGTCGACGACCACAGTGACACGGGGGAAGGGGGAGCCCCGGTGCCGGGTGATCCGGGGGACGGCCCGGCACCGGGGCGCCACGGCCCCGCGTCCGCGTCGCCTCCCGCGGACGCCTCGTCCCCGTCCGGTTCCGGCGGCGCCTCCGGGTCCGCCGCCCGCGTCGTGTTCACTTTCAACGGCGGCTCTCCCAGCTTCGGCGGCAGCCTGGTCGCAGGGAACCAGTACGGCGTGTCCGGCGGGCAGGTCGGCGGTGATGTGCACCTCGGCGGGCCCGGAGGCGGATCGGCATGACGGAGACGCAGATGTCGCCCGTGCCGGGCCCCGCCGAGGAGATGCCCGGTACGGAACCGGGGTCCCTTGACCACGCGGACGACGGGACCGAGCCGGAGGAACGCACCCAGGAGGCACGGGCCGCGCAGCGCGAACTGTTCGCGCACACGCCGGGATTCATCCTGGAATCGGCCGCCTCCTTCGGCGGCAGCCTGATCGGCGGTGCCCAGTACGGTGTGTCCGGCGGTCAAGTGCGGGGAGACGTGTATCTCGGCGGCAGAACGGAGATCCATCACCACGGCCCGGCGGCAGCCTCGTACGTCTCCGGCGAGATTCCGCGTGAGCGGCTCGACGCGCTGGCCGCGGCCTTCGTCGAGGGGCCCGTTTTCGCCACCGCCCTGCGCCGGCTGCGCGAGGAACGCGTTCTCGTCCTGTCCGGCGCCCATGCCTGCGGGCGGTACACCGCCGCGCAGATGCTGCTGCACCGCCTGAAGACGCCCGCCGTGTACGCCCTGCCCTCGGAGACCACGCCCGCCACTCTGCCCGGCCAGCTCACCCGGAGCGGCGGGTATGTCCTGCGCGACCTGCCGCTGACCCGCAACCGTCCGCTGCGGGACACCCACCTGTACGCCGCCGCCGACCAGGTGCGCAAGACCGGCGGCTACCTGGTGGTGACGGTCGATAAGTCGCCGTTTTTGCACGGGGTCGTTCCGGTGGTGTGGGAACCGCCGGACACCGAGGCCGTCGTCCGGGCCCACCTGGCGGTGAAACGCGGTGGTGACGACCTGGAGCGGCTGCTCGCGCTCGCGCCCGTGCGGGACTTCCTGTCCCGCGACGGACACGGCCCGGCCCAGGCGGCGGAGTTCGCCGAGATGCTCGCCGGATACGACGGGACCGCGGACGCGATGGCGCGGCTGGAGGACTTCGGGCAGGCCGCGGTGGAGAAACAGTGCCGGGACCGGCTGTCCGACACGCAGGCCGGCCTGCGGGACAAGGCGTTCCTGATCGCGCTCGCCGTGTTCGACAGAGCCCCCTACGTCCTGGCCGCCGAGTTCGCCGACCGGCTGTTCGTGCACCTGCAGCGGCTCCAGAGACCGGAGGAGCCCCCGGAGATCCCGGTGTTCGGGGAGGCGGCGGACATCCGGCTGGAGCGGGCCGGCGCCGAAGGGGAGATGCGTTCCGAGGACACCGAGTGGGGGCCGGTACCGCAGTTCACCGCGTTCTTCCCGCGAGAGGACATCCCGCGCGTCCTGCTGTCCGAGGTCTGGACCGGCCACCCCTCGGCCCGGCCCGCGCTGGTCACCTGGCTGAAGGAACTGGCACGCGACAGACGGCCCGTCGTCCGGACCCGGGCCGCGGCGGCAGCCGCTCTGCTCGCCCAGGCCGACCTGTCCTCGGCGGTGGCCCTGCTCATCGACGGCTGGGCTGTCTCCAGTGCCTTCGGGGCCCGGGTCACCGCGGCGAACACCCTCGTGCTCGCCCAGCTCCTGGACGCACCCGCCGTACTGCAACTGCTCACCCAGTGGTGCACGGACAGGCACTGGGCCCGCCGCTGGACCGCGATCCGCGCCTTCGGTCTGCTCGCACCGCTGCGTCCGGACCTGGCGGGCCATGCGCTCGGCGCGCTTGCGGCCCGTGCCCGCGCCGAGAGCAGCAACCCGGCCGAGCGCAACAACCTCGTCGAATCGACGGCGCTGCTGCTGTCCGTGGGCGCGCGGCGCGGCGAAATGCTCTCCGAACTGGTGCGGCTGCTGCAGCACGACACACCCGCGGTCCGTTCGCTCGCGCTGCAGGCGTTCACCCGCGCCTGCGACAACGCCGAGGAGGGGGCGCTCGTCGAGTGGTACGCCGACACCGGCATGTACGAGGCCGATTCGGCCCGCGACGTGGCCGTGCTGTGGCGCACCGCCCTCGGGGACCGCGCGCACACCCGTCAGGCCCTGGACGCGTTGCACACCTGGGTGTACGTGGCCCAGCACCGGCCGGATGCGGCCCAGGCCCTGGAACTTCTGCTTCCCGCGCTGGTGGTGACGGCCGCCGACCGCGACCGGCTCGACCACGAGTTGCGCACGCTGCGCGCCGAGGACGGCAGTCCGCACCGCCCGCCGGTCGCCGACCGGCTGCTGGCGGTGCTGCACTCGGCCGCCGCGTCCCCCGAGAACCGGCACTACGCAAGGAGCTGACCCATGGCGGACTTCCGCCGTCAACCGGAGTGGCAGCAACAGGCCGACCGGCACAGCACGTTGATCGACCCGGTGCTCACCGTGCGGCCGATCTCCAGGTTCGACTACACCGCCCGGCGGCCCGTCACCGCGATCGACCACGCACTGGTCTTCGCCACCGCCGGCGGCACCTACGACGTCTACGTCCCGCCGCATCGCCCCACCCGGAAGGACGCGGCGACCCGCCGCTACGTCTCGGTGTACGAGGTGGACATGGGAAGCCACCCGGTGCGGCTGGAAGTGGAACTGCCGAGCGACGACGACGCCTTCTCCTTCGGCGCGGCCGTCGACCTGACCTGGCGGGTGTCGGACCCGGAGGCGTTCGTGCGCAGCGGCGAGCGCGACGTGCCCGCGCGTCTGGCCCGCGAGTTCCAGCAGATCGCGCGCCCCGCCAGCCGCAAGTTCGCCATCGAGGACAGCCCCGCGGCGGAGGCCGCCGTACAACAGGCGGTGGACGGGAGCGTCTTCGCGGCGGGCACCGGGCTCGACGTCACCTGCATGGTGCGGCTGCGGCTGGACGACGAGGCTGTCGCGCACCGGCGGCGGCAGCGGTCGCTGCGCTATGAGTCGGAGATGCTGGATCCGGAGCACGCGTTCCGGATGCGGCAGGTGCAGCAGCAGTACGAGCTGCAGATGCTGTGGCAGCGGCAGCAGTACCAGTTGATGGCCGAGAAGATCCGTTTCTACCAGTACCACCTGCAGTACGGCGGGGTCGGTGCCTGGGCACTGCATCTCGCCGCGCACCCCGAGGACACGCAGCTCGTCATCAACAACATCCACCAGGATCAGCTCGCGTTCATCAGGACGCAGCTGGAGCTCATCAGCGGGGACGAGCTGGAGGACTACCAGAAGGCTGAATCCCTCAAGCAGATCCGCAGAGAGATCGACGACCTGATCCGCCGCCGGAGCACGGTCCCCGGGGCGCAGGGTGCGCTGCCCGCGGGCGCGCCGCAGCCGGCCGGAGCGCACGGCGGCCCGCACGGTGCGGCGGTGCCGGAGGCGTACACGGGGCAGGCACCGGAGGCGAGCGGGGCGCCGCAGCCGGGAGTGCCGCAGCCGGGAACCGCGGGACCGCAGGACGTACCCGGACCGCAGCCCGGTGTCACCCCGCCCGTGCCACCACCGGATGCGTTCGGTACGCCGACGGCGGCCCCGTCCTACGGCGCGGGGACACCGGTGCCGCCGCCACCGCCGTACGCACCCGGCAGGATGCCGCCGGCCACGCCTGCCATGCCCTGCTCCGGTGTTCCCGGCGCCTTTCCCGGGGCCGCCCCCGCACCACCGTCCGACCGGGGGGCCTCGCCCGCCGCGCCCGCGCCGTCCGTTCCGCCCGGACCAGTGCCCGCCGTACCACCGGCCCGGCCGGCGCCTGCTCCCTCCCACGCCCCGGGAGACGTTCCCGCGCCGCCGGCCGGGGACGTGCGGACCGACGAGCCACCGCGGGCACAGGACACCGCGCAGGAGCGCGCACAGGCCGACGGCCACCGGCACGGCCAGGACAACGGCGACGGGGACCCGACGTGACGGGGCCGGAACCCACCGCCTCTCCAGGAGCCAGGGCCGGCGAGCGGCTGCTGACCGAGATGCGGGGCGAGATCGCACGGGCCGACAGCAAGGCCGCCGTGCTGGTGGCCGCGCTGGGAGTGACGGCGGGCCTGTTCAGCGGACTGCTGGCCGGACGGAAATGGGATCCGGGGACGCTCTCGGCTCCGGGAAGCACGTTGTGGTGGGCCGGGGTCGCGGCGCATGCCGTCTCCCTGTTCGCCCTGCTGCTCGCCGTCCTGCCCCGCTACCGCTTCGGCGCCTGGGCTCCCGGCCGGCCCCTGTGCTACTTCGGCGACGTGCAGCAGGCCGCCCGCGCCGGACGGCTGGCCGAGGCACTCGCCGAGACGGAACGCGATCCCACCGCCGGGCTGACGGCCGCGCTCGCCCAGGCAAGCCGTATCGCCGTCCGCAAGCACCAGTGGATCCGCGTCGGCCTGACCGCCTTCTCCATCGGCACGGTGCTGCTGCCCGCGGCGCTGCTGGTCGGCTGACGTCCCCACCCGAACAGAAGGAATGCCATGTCCCAACCCCCCGATCCGACAGCACCGCGCCCACAGCCCCACGCCGCGGTGCCGCCGCCCCCGCCGTACCCGGCAGGCGCACCCTCGTACCCCGGGGGAGTGCCTGCCCATCCCGGTGGAGCGCCGGTGTACCCCGGAGAAGCACCCGCGTATCCCGGTGAAGCCCCCACGTACCCGGGAGACATGACGCCCCACCCGGCTGACCCGTCGGCTCACGGAGGCGACACAGGAGGCGGTCCGGTCCGCCCGGCGGACCCGGGCCCGGATCCCACCGGCTTCCACGGGTATTCCGCAGGACCGCGCCCGCATCCCGGAACAGGGCCGCGGTATCCGGAGTCCCCGGTGGGCACCCCGCCTCTTCCCGCGACCGCCCCACACCCGCCGGCGGAAGGGATGATCCGTCCCGAGGGGACGATCACCCCCGGGGTTCCGTACCCGGCCGCGGCGCCGCACCACTCCGGCATCGCCTCGCCGCCGTATCCGGGCGGTGCCGCGGCCGGGTTCACCGCCGGCCCTCCCGCCCCGCTTGCGCACCCCGCCCCGCCCTCGCCTGCCCCGCACCCGCCCGTCGCACCCCCGAAGCCGCCGGCCCCCGGTACCCCGCCGCTGCCCGCCATCGCTCCGGACGACCTGGACTACCGGCACCTGGGCTCCCGCATCAATGTCGCCGCTCACCAGCGGGGAGCCGATGCCACGGCGGTGGGACAGCTCATGGTGCACCTGCCGGGTGCCCTGGTGAGCGCGGTGCTCGTGTTCGCGGTGGGCCTGGCGATGGGCGGCACCGCGGTCGCCTGGCTCGTCCTGCTGGCGTGGCTGGCGGCGGGCGGGCTCGTCTTCCACCGCCCCACGGAACTGCTGTTCGCCCGCCGGGTGCTGGGGTTACGGCCACCGACACCGGAGGAATGGGCGCGGCTCGCACCCGTATGGCGGGAGGTGACCGCTCGCGCGGGCATCGAGGCGCACACCTACGAGCTGCTGGTGGAGAACAGCGAGGAGCTGAACGCGGTGGCCGCCGCCGGCCACGTGGTCGGCGTCACGACGTACACCCTGCGGGAGATCCCGAGCAGCAACCTCGCTGCCGTTCTCGCCCATGAACTGGGCCACCACATCGGAGGCCACGCATGGGCGGGCCTGCTCGGCCACTGGTACGCGCTGCCGGGCCGGATCGCCTGGTGGGTCACCAAGTTCCTGGCCGGCGTGCTCGTGCTGGTGGCCAGCAGGATCTCCGTGATGGTGACCGGGGTCCTGGTGCTGTTCATGGGGATGGTCGCGGTTGCCGCCCTCGTGTCCGCCTGGTTCGTCACGATCCCCCTGCTGCTCGCCCCCTATCTGCTGGCCTTCGCCGGCCGCAAGGGCGAGCTGCGCGCCGACCAGCAGGCCGCCGAACTCGGTTTCGCCCCGAAGATGGTGGAAGTGCTGCACTTCCTCCAGGCCCAGCAGGAGGCCGAGCGGGCCCGTGCCGCAGCGGCCGGGAAGCGGCTGAAGAAGCCGGGTGCACTGGCCCGCCTTCTGTCCACGCATCCCGAGCCGCATGACCGCATACGCGCTCTGGAGCCCTATCTCCGGGTCGGCCTGTGAATCGGCAAAGGGAGTACGGCGGACACCGGACACGCCGAAGGGCGCTCGCCTTCCGCAGGTGACCGCCCCCTTCGGCGGGCCCCGCCTGCTGGGCACACGTCCTCACGAAGCCCACGGCGCTCCGCAGGGGCCCGCGGCACCCCTGCGGGCCCCGCACCTTCAGGTTCTGTCCGGCGGATCACTGACGGAGCCAGGGCCGGATCGCTGCGGCGGTGACGGTCGCGGTCGAAGCCGACGGGCCTGCCGCCTTCTCCGCCTTTGCGTGGCCGGCCAACCCGCTGGTCCTTCGGTTCCGGGACCGTGTGCCGGATGCGGCGTCTTCGCACACAGCGGCGGTTACGGCGGGAGCTGTGCGCCCTTGTCACCACTGACGTGACCAGGCCGGGTACGGGGGCGTCCGCCTCGCTCGTGCCCCCTCCGGCCTGGGCTTTTCGGCCGGCTGTGGATACGGGGCTGACAGGTGAGCTGATCGTCGAACCGTACAGGATCCGCCGGCACACGCCTTCGACGGGAGAGGCACGCCGTCGGGGCGGAGTCAGCAGCCGGGGCCGATCGGCGGAGAGGATGTCAGGGCGAGCGCGGCGTTCCGCAGCTCGGCCGCCCACGTCCGCTGGTCAAGCCCCAGCACGTACTTGATGCACACGTGGCACCCGCACGGCGGGGAGCAGCGATACGAACGATCGCTCCTCGGCAGTTTCGGCCTCCGTCTCCCACCAGTCATCCGACGCCAGGTCGGCGGGAGCGATTTCCCCATGGAGCAGCCGTGCCGCCAGCCGACGCAGCGCGTGGCGCCGTGCCAGACCCGGATCAGGCAACTCGATTCCGGCCTCGGAGAGTGCTTGCTCGAACGCGTCGCGGATGTCGCGGGTGTCCGCGTTGCGCGGCAAGCCGGCGAGCTCGCACAACGCCGGGGTGTCCAGCCCGGCTGCGAGTGCCTCGGCAGCAAGCATCGGCAGGTCCTCCGAGTAGATCTCACCCGCCTGGTAACGACACGCCACCTCACCCAGGAGGGCCGGCCCCCTTTGAGGCGAGGACTCCGGCTCTGGTGCCGTTCCTGCTGCTCCCATGACTCATATGATGCCGACAGTTCCCATGGAGGGTTGCCCACGGTTCGCGCGAACCCACAGGAGTCTCAGCCCTGTTCGCGTATGGCTGCCCCACCCGGCAAGCAGCTTCCCGCAGTTGAAGTGACGCTCGGTCAGGGGCGGAGCGGGGACCGATGGCCTTCACGGGTGGGCCCCACACCTGCCCGGCCCGGCACTGGCCCGTGCGCAGGACGCGACAAGCCTCAAGGCCTCTTCGAGCAGCCGCCCTCCCTGCGCCGGCCGACGAACTCCTGCCCGACCGGGAGCAAGACCCGGCAAGGCAAGCCGCTGCCGGAGGAGGAAGAACCGGCGGTGTACGGCTCATGCGTCCGCGTCTCCCTGCTTGATCTTGATCCAGTCGCGGGAACGGCGCCCGGGCAAGTAGGGGCTGGTGAGCCGTTTGGCGACCACGCCGTCGAAGCCTTCCCGGACGGATTGCTCGAATGCCTGGGAGGCGAGCGCGGGCCAGGCGGCGGGCACGGCGACACCGGGTCCGGTCAGATTGAGATCGTCCAGCAGATCCCGGCGCGAGGTATAGGGCAGCTGCACCGTGGGCTCGCCCAGATAGAGGATGTCGAAGATCGTCAGCTGAACGGGCAGATCCCGGGTCGCGTGGGCGACCGCGTCCGGATGGCGCAGGCTCATCCGCTGCTGCAACCGCTCCACCGAGGGACGGCCCTTGCTGTCCAGAGCGACGATCTCGGCGTCGAGCACCGCCTCCGGAACGGGCAGCGCGGAAGCCAGCGACCGGAATTCCGGGTACTGGGCAGTGACGTCCAGCCCCGTCGCCGAGAGCAGGCGGACGGTGCCGTCGCCGGGCAGATGGACGAGGACCCGGGCGCCGTTCCACAGTGTCTCGTACGCATACTCGGCTTCGGTCTCCGGTGCGGGCAGCGGGCCGATCACCGCAAGCATCGGTGACAGCAGAGGCAGTACGTCCCGCGAGGCCGACGACAAGTGCACACTCATGGCTGTTTCCACCTGACTCCCGTGAGGCGTTGTCGACCGCCCTGCTCAGCGGCAAAGAGGCTGCTCAGGTGCCGTGTGGTGCCGGCCGACCGCCTGCGCGTCGCATACAGCGCCCCATGCAGCGCCGCGTCCGTCCGGCAGGCGCCTGTGACCGCATGCGGGGCGTGCGTCACGCTCCCAGGCTGACGTGCGGTCTCCGCGTTGCCACCAGGCGCCAGGCGCCGCCCGAGCGCCCCGCATCGCTCGACCAGCTCTCGCAGGAGCGTGGGATCCGCCCTCAGCACGCCGGCCGCCTCCGTCCTCGCCAGCCCGTACGTCCCCCTCACCCATACGGTCGCAGCCATGGACGCAAGCCGCACCTGGAAGCCGGCGGCCACCTTCATTCAGGCCATTCGGGCGTCCGCTTCCCAAGGAAGGAGGCGATGCCTTCGCGAGCCGCCGGGGACTGGGAGGAGGCGGCCATGACCTCACCGGCGATCTCGTAGGCGTCGGTCTCCGGGCGGTCCAGCTGAGCGTAGAGAGCCCGTTTGCCCAGTGCCTTGCTGGCCGGGCTGCCACGGGTGGCGCGGAGCAGCAGCTCTTCGACGGCCGCGTCCAGCTCCCCGTCGGGAACCGCTCGATTGATCAGCCCCCAGTCGGCGGCGGTACGGGCGTCGATCACATCGCCGGTGAGGGCCATCTCCATGAGCCTCTTGCGTCCGATCGAGCGGGCCACCGGAACGGCGGGGGTATGGCAGAACCAGCCTCCCCTGCCCCCGGGGAGGGCGAAACCGGCGGACTCCCCGGCCACCGCCAGATCGCAGGTCGCCACCAGTTGGCAGCCGGCGGCCGTGGCCAGCGCGTGCACCCGGGCCACCACGACCTGCGGCACGGAGTGGATCAACTGCATCACACCGGTGCACAGCTCCAGCAGCTCCCGGATGCCGTCGGAGTCCGCGGCAAGGACGTCGGCGAAGTCGTGCCCGGAGCAGAAGACCGGCCCATGCGCTGCCAGTACGACACCCGTGGCCGAGGAATCAGCCACCTCGGTGAGGGCCTTGTGCAGATCCCGGAGCATGCCCCGGCTCAGGGCGTTTCTGCGTTCGGGGTGATCCAAGGTGACCCGGGCGCATCCTTCTCGAGCCGCCACCGTGAGGTGCTCGTACGCGGCCATGCCCCCACCCTACGCCCGGTGAACGCGCCGCGCGCCGACTCCTCGTCCCCGGCGAAGGGCCAGGATTTCCGGTACCTGTGCGTACCGGGCCCAGCAGGTCCGACGGCCCTTGAGTTGCGGCGGTGTCCACCACCGAGAGAGCCTCGGCAGGAGTGGGGCTGTCGCCTGAAGGGGAGAGCCCCGGTGAGGATCGCGTCACCTGAAGCCGGTGCGAGAGCCGGTGCCCCGGACGCCGACGAACCGCCGGCCGTGTGCCGAACGGCCCGCGCCCGAGCCAGGGGACAGGAGCCGGACCGTGAAGGACACCACCGTCACGCACATGCTCATCGTCGGTGCCGGCCCGTTCGGCCTGTCCGCGGCCGCGCTCGCCCGAGAGCACGGCATCGACACGGTCACGGTCGGCCGGCCCATGAGCTTCTGGCGCGAGCACATGCCCGGCGGACTGCTCCTGCGGTCGGGCCCCGACTGGCACCTGGACGCCACCGAGGAGCACACCCTGCGGGCTTACCTGCACGAACGGTGCCTCACCGCCGATGAGGCCGCCCCGATCCCCGTCACTGTGTTCCTCGACTACGCCGACTGGTTCCGCGAGGCCAAACGGATAGATGTCCGGGAGGAGCTCGTCACGGGCCTCACCCGGCACGGCGGCGGATTCGAGGCCGAACTCTCCGGAGGCGGACGCGTGTGCAGCGACGTGGTACTCGCTGCCCCCGGCGTCGGCTATTTCGGGGTGCTCCCGGACTGGGCTGCCGAGGTGGCGCCCGGCCGCGCCGCCCACAGCGGTGATCTGGTCTCCTTCGAGAGGCTGGCGGGGCGGCGCGTCCTGATCGTGGGAGGCCGGCAGAGCGCGTACGAGTGGGCGGCGCTGATCAGTGAGCACGGCGCGGAGCGCATCGACATCGTGCACCGCCATCCTGCGCCCCGCTTCGAGGCGGTGAGCTGGGACTTCTTCGACGACTACGTGGAGAGCACGCTGCACGTGGAGGGCTGGTGGCGTCGGCTGACGTCCACGGAGCAAGCCATGATCGTCGCCCGGTGCTGGCAGGCCGGACGGGCGACGCTGGAGCCGTGGTTGCCGCCGCGCCTGAGCTCTTCCGCCGTCCATGTATGGCCGCAGTGCCAGGTGGTGCACGTGGACGACGGCGGAAACGGCGGCTGCGTGCGGATCGTTCTGTCGAACAGCGAAGTCCTGCAGGTCGACCGGATAGTGTTCGCCACCGGATACGCGCCGGCCCTCGCACGCGTCCCCTACTTGGCGGACCTCCTCGACCGGATCGACACCCGCAACGGCTTCCCCGTTCTCGACGAGGGCCTCCAGAGCACGGTGCCGGGCCTCTACCTCACAGGCTTCGCCGCCACACAGGACTTCGGCCCCTTCTTCGGATTCGTCAAAGCCGCACCGGCCTCCTCCGCCGTCCTCCTGCGGGCGCTCCGGTCACGCTGGGGCTGACGGCACGCCCCTGGCACCGACGACGCACCGGCGTTCCACACTTCCGCGCACCCGGCAGAACTCCTGACCTGGGAGACCAGGCACAGAAGTCTTCCGCCCATACGAGCCCCGCGAGGCCACAGGCTGCAAGCCCGACCGCACAGGGGCGGGTGACCGTCGGACCGCCCGACGGGCTTCCGCGGCACCTCGGCCACCACCCGCTGCTTCTGTCAGGACAGAAGGGGCCGGCGCAGCCACGCCGGCCCCTGTGCACACGGAATCACTCGGTGACCTCATGGCCGTGACCCTCGTGCAGGCCACCGCCGCTGCCCGCCGAACCCTTGGTGTTCCGCGGCGTCACCGGCTTGCTCAGAACGCTGATGTCCCAGGCGTACTGGCCCACCGCGTTGGCGATGACGTCGATGTTGACGTCGAACGCCTTCATGTTGATGTTCTTCAGGGTGTCGCAAGCGTCGTGGTAGCAGGCGTCGTACGCAACACCGGCCCTGCCGCCGTACACCTTCGCCTGCTCGGCCGTCTTGACGCCCTCGGCACCGGTGAAGGTACCCCCCGAGGGGATGCCCACCTCGATGAACGGCCCGTAGTCCGACCGGCCGGTGAAGTCGGTGCCCTCGTACGGGATGCGCCGGCTGTCCAGGTAATCGGTGATCTGCCGCTCCAGCTGCGCCGAGCCCTCCGGGCCGGGACCGGCACCGACCTGGTCGGAGTCGTCGCCGTCGTAGACGAACTGGGCGTAGTTCGGCGAGGCGATCATGTCGAAGTTCAGATACAGCTTGATCTTCGCGCGCTCCGCCTCCGAGAGGCTGCCGACATACGCCTTCGAACCCAGCAGACCGAACTCCTCCGCCGACCACCAGGCGAAACGTACCTTGTTCCTGGTCTTCTGGTGGGCGAGCTTCAGGGCCACATCGAGGATGCCGGCGGAGCCGGAGCCGTTGTCGTTGATGCCCGGGCCGTCCGCCACCGAGTCCAGATGGGCACCGAACATCACCACATTGCCGGCGTCGCCGCCCTTGGTCTCGGCGATCACGTTGTAGGTGCGCCGGGTCTCCACGAAGGTGCGGATCTCCAGGTTGACGGTCACCGTGCCGGCGGCGGCCTTGGCCGCGAGCGCCTCGCCCTCCTCCCGCGTGACACCGCCGACCGGGATTCTGGCGGCGGACGGGTCTCCCAGGGTTCCGTTGAGCGCACCCTCGGTGTTGTTGTAGATGATCGCGCCGACCGCGCCCGCACCGGCGGCGGCCTCCTGCTTCTCCGCAAAGGTGCAGCCGCCGCGCCGGATCAGCGCGATCTTGCCGGTGAACGTCCCGGAGGCGTAGTCCTCCGGCTCGCAGCCGGTGGTGTCGTCGACCGGCACCACCGCGACCGGGGCGGTGATGCCGCCGGCCGGGCTGCTGGCGGAGTACGTCATGGCGTTCACCGGGATGTCCTGCTGCTGCGGCGACACCACCCGCAGGCTCTGCGCCAGCGTCTCGGTGAACGGGTAGTCGAACTCGTGCCGGGTCACCGAGTACCCGGCCTTCCGCAGCAGGCCTTCGACGTACTGGGCCGACTGCCGGTGCCCCTCCGACCCGGCCACCCGGGTGTTCCCGTTCCTGTCGGCGATCTGCTGAAATTGCTTCAGATGTCTGTAGGCGTCCTCGGCGCTGCTCTTCTTCACGAGTTTCTTCGAGAGTCTGGCAGCCTCCTTGGCAAGGGCGCTGTGGGCGGAGGCAGTGCCCGCCCCGATCAGCAGCAGCGGCGCCATGAGCCCCGCGACGGATACGGCGGCTGCCGTGGTGCGGCGTTTCCGAGCGTTCAAAACGCTTCCTTCCGGCGGTCCGAGAGAGACAGGCGTAATGGCTGAAACAGGCTGAACGGCGTGCGCGGTACTCCGAGGCAGACAAGGACGGCTGGATCGCTCCGTCCACTGCCACCGGCAAGGAGAAAGGTATCTGCTCAGCAAGCGCTTGATAATGGATTGACAGGAACCATCAGTGCCGACATCGCCCGCGCGGACGCCAGGCGCACCGATCCGCCGCTGATACGCATGAAGGTGACTGGAAGTCACCGATGCTGACCAGCACTCAGGGCATATCGGAGGCGAACACCGACCACTGCCCGGAGCAATTGGCTACCACGATTCCCGACAAGCCGTCAGCCGCAGAGCCGCGAGCGCTGTGCGCCACAACGATGCTTCAGCCCACGGCAGCCGACATCTCGTGCACTTCGACGAGAACCGCCTCACCGGCCGGCACACCCAGACCTGACAGCGAGGCAACGACTTTCTGGAGTGACGAGGAAGCGGCCCTGATACTGACGAGCCGACCGCAGAACTGGGGCACCTTCCGCTGGGCACTCAGGCAGGCGGACGGCCTTCATGACAGAAACCGCGATGGAACCCAGCGCATGCACTCGCCTTGCTGCGGAAGGACCTGACGGGAATGCCGGCTGAACAGCGGCTTGGGGACAACGAGCAGGAGAAGACCATTGCCCACCTGTGCCGGTGCCTCCCCACGCTCCAGCGCAGCTGCCCTGACACAGCACTGCCGCGCACTCGGCGTACAGCGCACCCAACCCGTTGCCCCGGGCGCGCTAATGATCGCTCTGCTGGACGACGCGGCCGCCCTGGAACGTCACCGGCTGCCCCCTCTGGGAGCGGTCCCAGCCTCACATGGAAAAGGAGATCCCCACCTCAAGTTCACGAACGCAACGCTCGAGCCCCTCCGGTAGGGCGCCCATCCCCTACGTCTTCAAGCTCGCAGTGGGCTGCACGACAGATCGCCTGAGCAAACTATTTTCGACTGATGACGTGCTCAGACGGGATACGGGTCGTAACAGTCCAGAGCCGGGTGGTACAGCACCTGCCATGTGCGGTCCTTGATGACACCGTTCTGCGGCAGGCCGTGGCAGCCCTGGATCCACTTGATCTTCTTCAGCATGACCGAGTCGAACACCCCGTCGAGGGGCAGCTTGGGCGGTTCGCCTCCCCACATATTGCTCAGGCACTGCGCCTGCTTGACCGCCGCACCGGTGTCACCGTGCGTAAGCGTGGGCTGATGCGTCGGTGACGTATAGGAACAGCTATCAGGGGCGGCCAGGGCGGGATGCGGTGCCGCCAGGCCCAGTGCTGCGGCTGCGCACAGCCCTGCCCCCAAGGTGAGCAATCCGTGCTGTCTCATGCCGTTCCTTCCGATCTGGCCACTTGCTGGAAAGGCTCGGCGTCTGGGGTGATGTACACCCTCATGATGCCCACGTTCAGCAGTGACCGCGAATTGCGCACCGCTCACTCGAGCGGCGGCAGGAACGGGGGGACGACGACATGCCCTCCGAGCCGACGGCGCCCCACGACAACCACGACCCCGCCGACCTCGGCATCGTCAAAATCATCAAGAACGGCCACGGCGACACCATCCCGACCTGACCTAAGCACCCCAAGGCTGCCTTCACCACGATCGCCGATCACTAGCGGCTGACCGGCTCCACGCTGTCAGGCTCACGCCAGACCGCTTCTCGGCGCGATCACCGCTGCCTCGTTCCTCGAGCTGCACCCGACAGCTGGGCCGGCCTGCTCCCTGCCCGAGGGACGACTCGACGCCGAGAACACCATCGAGCTCTTCTCAGCGCAGGATACGGGCGTCGCGCGCAGCCGCCAGCCAAGCGGGGAATTCTCCAAGAAGCTGGTCGTACAGCAGCTGATCGTCGACTTTGCGGGGATCACGACCGGCAGGGAAGAAGCCCGCGTTGTCCACGACACGGCGCTCTGGTACGGCCAGCTCGTCGAGCTTGCGCAGGAATGCAAACTCGTTGTCGTCCGGGTCGCCGAACCCGATGAACTGCCAGAACAACGGAAGCCGCGCGGCCTTGCACAGATAACGTTCGGCAGCGGGCCGGCTCGTGGGCCCGCCATCCGTCTGGAAGACCACCAGAGCCGGGGCGCGGCTGCCGGAGTCGAGGTAGTGATCGATGACCGCATCCATGGCCCAGTGGTAATTCGTGCGGCCCATGTGGCCCAGGCTCTGATGCAGCTTTTCGATGCGGCCCTGATGGCCGCCGAGTTCGAGGCTGGTGACGCCGTCGACATCGGTGGAGAAGAACACCACGGGTACGGCGCCGTCGTCGTCGAAGTGCGCGGCCAGACTCAAAACCTGCTCGGCGAGATGCTGAACGGTGCCGTCCTTGTAATACGGACGCATGGACCCCGAGCGGTCCAGCACGAGATAAACCGCGGCGCGCAGCCCCTCCAGACCATGGTGACGGATACGCGCACCGGCTGTCTTGTAGAGATTGACCAGGCCCGGTGCCGCATCCTGGAACTTGGACAGGCTGATGGCCGCGGTGCGTTCGCTGCCGTTCATCTCGCTCACTCTCTCGATCTTGCTATGCGCCCTGGCGGAGCAACAGGTGCAGTGGCTTTGTACACGAGTTTCGGTTCCGCCAGGTTGCGGGCACGGCAGATCGAGCCATGGCCGATGACCCGGAGCGTGGGACCCGGTCCAGCCGTGTTCACGGTCGAACCGCCGAACTCCTGCAGGAAGGCTTACGCAGCGTCGTGCAGGCTGAGACTGACCACTTCGAACGTGACTGTCAGCACCCCGTGCCCACCTTCCGCCCTGTCTCCCACCCCGCCTCCCCCAGACCTCACTTCACTTGTCTCCGGTGACCAACCACCCACCCGGGAAACCCAGGTTCCCGACACGAGCGAGCAACGATCATTCATTTCAACGACCGCAGTGGCTCAACCGCGGGGAGCAGCTGAGCCACCACGACTCGACGAGAAGGCCGCCGCGACCATTCCCGTGAGGGCGGGCAACAGACCGAGTGATTTGCGGTTCAAGAGCGGATGACGCACCGCAGTCGGAGGTACCGAGGAAGGGCTGCGCCCGTACATTCACCCCGGACGAGCCGGTCTCAGCCGCGGTTGATCCACTGACCGGAAGAGAGGTCCGCTCCGGGCAGCCCCTCGGGAAGGAGGTGCCGAGTGACTGCGGCCGGCTTACGGGACCCCGGGGCCCGGCAGAGTGCCTGGACGATGTGTTCATCGATGGCGGCGTCGATCGGGCTCGGCTCCAGTGCTGTACCTTCTTCGTTCATGCGCTGGTACTTCATCAAGTTCCAGCCCATGGCGAGTTGGCGCTTGCCGTCACGGCTGGACAACGCGATCGTGCCGGCCCCGAAGACCGCTCCGCTGTGGCCCCAGAAGCGGCCGCAGCCGGGCAGGTCGACCACGTAGATGCCGAGGCCGTAGTCGATGCTGTCACTGCCGCCGACGGTGACGGGAACCGTGCGCAGCATCTCGTCCAGGGCTGCCGATCCGATCAATTTGCCGGTCAGCAGAGCGCGGTAGAAGCGGTTCAGGTCGTCGGTGGTCGAGACGATCGCCCCCGCAGTGGACGCCCAGGACATGTCGTAGACGCTGTAATCACGGGGCGGGTCGATCAGACCGTAGAAGGATTCGTACATCCGGGAGTGCGGGCCCTTGATGTACGGGGTGCGCGGGTAGAAGGTCGCGCGCAGCCCGGCCCGGTCTATGACATTGCGGGTGAGGTACGTCCTGGCGTCCTGACCGGTGACCTTCTCCAGGAGCAGCCCGGCGAGCACGTAGTTGGTGTTGGAGTACGACCCCGGCTGCTCGCTGGGCCGTCCCGTGGCGGGCGCCGCCAGGCCGAGCCGCACCAGTTCCTCGGGCCTGATGAAACGGAAGCGTTCTTCGTCGAGACTGGCCGTGGAACCTTCGGCCAGCGAAGGAAAGGCCCCCAGAATGTAGTCGCCGATCCCACTGGTGTGATTGAGGAGCATCCGCACGGTCACCTCCCGGCCCCGCTCCCCTTTGACCAGCTCCGGGAGATACTCACCGATCGGCGCGTCGAGCCGGATCCGGCCGCGTTCCACCTGCTGGAGCACTGCGACGGCGGTGAACGTCTTGCTGATGCTGCCCACTCGGTGCCGCATGCCAGGCGTGACGGGACGCCCGGTGTCCACATCGGCGAGCCCGGACGCGCCGGTCCACCGCTCGATGCCCGCACGAACGGACGAGTAGCTGCCGTACATACCTGCTTCGTGGACAGCGTCCAGCGTGGTGCGCAGAACGGCACGGTCTAAGGACCTGGCCGCCGGTGAGGTAGTCTCCGTGCCGGCCGACGCCGTCGGCACCGCGGCGACCATGAACAGAGCGGCGCCGAGGACGACTCCGGCAAGTCGTTTGATACGCAAGGCTTTCCCCTCCTGGTGTTGATCCGCTTTCCGCTTTCTGAGTAATCCTCATGGGTCGTCAACGTGCCTTACATCATCCCCGAGGATGATCATTGACGCAATCGATGTTCTGACATCCCGTCACCCATAGAACTAATCCGGCATATCGCAATAAGAGCAAGAGAAAGTCGGTCAGCGGGCTGGAGGAATGCCTCAAAGGCATCGCCGGGATGCTTCCAACGGAGAATAGAGCCCGAACGGCGAAGCCATGCGACTGGGCGAACCCACCTCCGACTATCCAGCACGGTTTTCGCGGCGTACGACTGGCGCACACGCGTGTACGCACCGATCACGGCTCCGCTACGTACCTCTCACGAAACACTGAAGGCCTGGGTGTCCGAGCACGCAGCGGTGCTGGCAGAGCAGTTGAACAGCCTCGACTCAGGCTTGCGTCTGGATGCGATCCGTTATGAGCGGGGGGCTGATGTGTACCTGGTACGAGGACTACACCTGGCTCCTTTTGCGGATTGCTGGCCGACTCACTATGACCGATCAGGAGGTCGTTGCCGAGGCTGCTGTCGTCCTGAAAACCTGCCACCTCATCGCTGCTCCAGCCCAAGAAGCGTTTTCTATCTACATCAACGCCCAACGTGCAGCGCACGGCTCCAACGTGTGGGCCGCATTCGACCCACAGCTCCGCAAAGGCCATAGGGAAGCCGTTTGAACTCCGGTATGTCTTGGTGATGTACGTGTGCTGTCGAGTCTGTTGACTGCACTGGATGGCAACATTGTTGCTTGGCGTGTGGTTCAGGTTGCGGGATATCTACCGTAGGTAGCTGACCAGTTGGTGCCCGGCTTTGTGATCACTTGCACCGGATCGACCTCTCCCGGCAGTGGGCTGAGATGACGACCAACGTGATCTTCTTCGCCTTGGCCGTGCTAAAGGTTGTTTCGTAATGGTGATCGGTAGTTGTAACGTGCTTTGCCGAGCGGAGGGCGGGGGTGCGCGTGGACATCGTGTCGGTCTTGGAGACGCTTGCCGGGCAGGGGGTGACCGCATTGGTCAAGGCGGACGGTGAGCGGATGTTGGAGCAGTCCCGTCCGTGGACCTTCGTCGCCAGTGGTGAGCCGCTGGGTGGGCAGGTGGTGCGGGTTGATGCGGTGTCGGTGGAGGCTTGCCTTGCCGCTGCTGTACCGCGCTTGCGTGCACTTGGGGTGAGCGTGCCGGAGTGAGCCGACTTAGCCGGCGGGGGTGGGGTTGTGCATGCGGGTGACGTCATTGGTCGCCCGGTGGACGCTATCGCCCTTGAGCTGGCAGTTCCTTACGATCTTCCAGTTCTTCATCCGCGCGAAGACGTGCTCGATGCGGGCCCGGACTTGTCGATGGGGGGGCGTTGTGCTGCTCCTTCCACCGCGGTGGGCGGTCCTGTCCGGTTCGGCGGCGGTGCGGGATGAGGGCACCAGTGCCCCGGTAGTCACCGTCGGCAAGTACGGTGGCACGGCCGTCGGCCTTCTCGATGCCGGACTCGGCGAGGCCGTGCGGTTGTTGCGGTTGCCCGGCAACGGACGGCCGACCGCCCGCACCATCCGGGTCTTTGCCGTGATCAGCACCTGCGGATTTGTCGAATACTGGTGGTTCTTTGAGGAGGCGGCCAACGAGTGGTCACGGGTGGGGATCAGCGTGCCGTCTGTGGTTGGTGGGCTGTTCACTGCGTAGATCGCTGCGGGTCTTTCTGGTGCTTGAGGCAACGATGGTGCGGTTCTGCGCGTTCGGACGGGTACGGTCTGGCCACGGCGGGGAAGGTTCTCGATGCCACGTATTTCTGCTCAGTGTCCGGCCCGGTGTGGCCGGGCCGCGTGTTTCCGTGGGTCTGTGTCTTTCTGGTGCGGTGCTGTGATCAGTTTGCTGAACTGCTCGTGGGTTCAGCCTGGTGGACGGGGTTGTCCGGGAGGGTTCTGAGGCTGTGATCGCACCAGCCGTGGTGGGATTCTCTCGTCAGGCTGTGGGGCGTTCGCCAACTTCTGGAAATATCAGGGTTGTTCGGAGGGTTTCGGTATGGGAGCTTCACGCCTGTGGCTGCTGAGACTCAGGTGGGAGAGTTGTTGCGCCGGCGCGGCTGGCGGGCGGCATTCACGGTTGCTGGAAGGGTGAATGCGTGGGCTGCCCTGGTGGGTGCCGTCGAGCGCGGTTATGGCGGCGACGTCTATGGGTACACCAACGATCTCTACTGCCGAAACTGGCTGCACGAGGCGTGGCTCCTGCTGGACGAACACATCGTCCAGCTCTGGACTTTGCAGATCAAAGCTCTCGACGAGCGGTACAAGGCCGCGACCGTCGACGACGATGGCCAGGCACTCGGTCAGTTCCACAGGTTGCCCGGCCCCGATCTGTGGTGGTGGCGCCGGCACCCTTGCATCCTCACCGGAGACCTCGGGCGTTCGACTTCGCTCGGCCGGTGCCATTGGCGTCGACCTGGACACCGTATGAGCCTCAGTATCGTGGGATTACGGGATAATGCTTAGCCGTAGTTTCTGGGGTTGTGGGTGGGTTTGGGTGTGTGGTTGTGTTGTGGGAGTTTGGCGGCGGGGCTGAGGCACTGGCTGTTTTGGGTGCTGTGCTGTGGGTTGTGGTTCGGGGCTCTGTGATGGCTGACCGTGTGGTGGTTTGCCTGGGTCGTATGGGCCTCTTTTGTGGCATTGGCCTTGCTCTTGCTTCGGTGAGTAGTTGGCTTTGCCTGGCATGGTGGCGGGTTTGGGAGCATCGAGAACGGTGAGGAACTTCAGCGGATCGGTCGTACCCTCATTGTCTGGTTCGGCTCTCCAACGCCCGCAGCGGAAAAGGATAAGGACGCCGAAGCTTTGAAACGCTGAAAGCAGCTGGCCTCTTTAATCCCCGATCCGGACCGAACCCCCGTCACCGACAAGATATCTGACGCCCTATCACATACTCGGTCAACAAGGCCGGTCACCCAGCACTCTCTTCCTGTAGCCAGCCCAGGCCCGATCGCTCCGCGATCGGGCCCCAACACCCCTTAACCACAAACCAAGTTGCACATAGTGAACCAGCAGAGTCGGAAGGGGTCCGGATCGCGGAGCGATCCAGACCCCTTCCGACGACCAGCAATCTGATCCGCGGAGCGGATCACCCGGCCCCGAAGGGGCCGACGTCTCCGCGGATCAGATTGCTGGTCGTTGGGGGGGGGGGTG
>NZ_BAAAHG010000030.1:0-51735 GCF_039525155.1 Streptomyces thermoalcalitolerans
GCCACGGAGGCCACGGACTCCGTGGAGCCCGCGGCGCCCGCGAAGCCCGCGGACGCCGCGGTGACCACGGCCGAGGGCCCGGCCCCCGAGACCGCGGAGCCTCCCGCGAAGCCGCGCCGCCGCCGCACCCGCAGGACGTCCGGGACCGCCGGATCCACGGCTGCCCCGGACACGCCGGAGCCCGCCGGGGCGACCACGGAGACGGCCGTGACGACGGCACCGGACACGACGGCCGAGCCGGAGCCGAAGCCCCGCCGCCGCACCCGTACAGCGGCTGCCGCCGCCGAGGCTGGCGAGGAGGCCGGGGTCAGGCCCCGCCGCCGTACGCGCAAGGCCGCTGCCGACGCCGGGACCGGCGCCGCCGGGATTCCCGCACAGGCCGACGGTGAGGCACAGGCCGGCGAGCCCCGCCGCCGCACCCGCAAGACCGCCGCGGCGAAGACCGCTGCCGTGACGGAGTCCGCGGAGGCCTGACGGTCCGGCACCGCACACCCCGGTGCCCCGGTGAACCCGGCAGGCCGGACGGTCCAGTCCCACCCCGGTGGGGCCGGGCCGTCTCGTCCGCGTACGCCCGGCCGGTTCCCCCGACTGCCGGCTCCGTGTCCCTCGTGGGCCTTCTCCTCGGTAACCTCGGCGCATGAGCAGGCCCCCGACGTTCGTTCCGCCGCCCGGAGCGCGCGCGTACCGGTTGCGTACCGCGCGCGGTGAGTTCGCCGTGGTCGACGCGCCTGTCGCCGAGGGGGTCGAGCCGCGGGGCACCGCCCTGCTGCTGCCGGGGTTCACCGGGAGCAAGGAGGACTTCAACCCGCTGCACGAGCCGCTCGCGGCGCGCGGGTACCGGACGGTGGCCGTGGACGGGCGCGGGCAGTTCGAGACGGACGGGCCCGCAAACGACGAGTCCGCGTACGCCCAGAGGGAACTCGCCCTGGACGTCCTCGCGCAGGCGGAGGCGCTCGGCACCCCGCTGCATCTGCTCGGGCACTCCCTCGGCGGCCAGATCGCCCGCGCGGCCGTGCTGCTCGACCACTCCCCCTTTCTCTCGCTCACCCTGATGTCCTCCGGTCCGGCGCAGATCTCCCCCTCGCAGCAGCAGCGCGTGAAGCTGCTGCGGGACGCGCTCGGGGTGATGACGATGGCCGAGGTGTGGGAGGCCATGCGGGCCGTGGAGACGACCGCGCTGGAGACGCCCGAGGAGACCGACACCGGCGCCGAACTCGACGCGGGCCTCGACGACCGCGACGACCTGCGCCGCCGCTGGCTGGCCACCAAGCCCGCCCAGCTCCTCGCCACCGGCCGTCAGCTGTGCACCGAGCCGGACCGCGTCGCCGAACTCGCCGCCGTACCGCTGCCGTTCCATGTGCTGTCGGGCGCGGCGGACGACACCTGGCCGGTGACGCTCCTGGACGACATGGCCGTACGGCTCGGCGCCCGGCGCACGGTCGTCGAGGGCGCCGAGCACTCCCCCAACTGCGACCGGCCGCTCGCCACTGCCACCGCCCTCGCCGACTTCTGGGACTCCACCCTCACAAAGCGGGACACCCCCCGTACCGGGCGGGCCGGCTAGAACCAGCCGGGCCGGAACCTAGGGGGTGTCGTTTGGATCATGCCGCAGGTCGCGGGGTTCGGCACGCGCTCCCCCACTGCCCTGGACGGGCGTGGGGGCACCCCCAGCGGCGTTGTCGTCACTCGCCGACGCTCCGCGTCGGCTCCCTCCTCCGCCTTGCATCCGCACGCACCGAACCCCGCTCACCTCGGTCACAAGCACCGCCCATCGGAGCCGGCCTGATCCAAACGACACCCCCTAGAACTGCGCCTGCAGGTGCTCCCAGAAGCCGTCCCGCAGCGCACGCCGCAGATCCGCCTGGCCGCGCAGGGAGTACTGGAGGATGCACTCGGCCTCGACCAGCAGGTCCTGGTCCACCGAGCCCGGCAGATAGGGATGCCCCGGCAGCAGCTCCCCCACGGTTTCGCGGCCGCGCTCCACGAGCCACCTCGCGGCGATCTGGGCGCCCACGAAGCGCACGTTCTCGCGGTTCGGGCGCATCGTCGCGGTGGAGTCGTACGCGGGTGTGGTGCGCCGGGAGACGTACGGCTTGAAGAAGTCGAGGTCGAGCGTGCGCTGGCTGTCGACCTCCCAGAGCAGCGGCTCGGCCTGGTTGCGTCCCTCGGGGGCCTCGATGCCCCACAGATGGACCCGGGCGCCGTAGCCCTGGGCCGCCTCCACCGCCGACACCAGGTCCTCGTCGCCGCCGAGCAGTGCCGCGTCGCTGATGGCGCGATGCCGGGCCAGTGACTCCAGGTCCGAGCGGATGAGGGAGTCCACGCCCTTCTGCTGGTTGTTGGCGTTGAGGTTGCCCAGGCGGACCTTGACGTCCGGGAGCTCGGCGATCGACTGCTGCTCGGCGGTGTGGATACGGCGTCTGGCGCCGTCGTACCAGTAGACGCGCAGCAGCCGGCTGTCGGCGAAGACGGTGCGGGCCCGGTCGATGAGTGCCTCGATCAGTCCCTCGGCGTCCAGGTCGAAGGCCCGGCGGTCCTCCGTCCCGGCCACCAGCCGCCCCGCCGCCGCATAGAGATACCCGGCATCGACGAAGATCGCGTGGGTCGAGGGCCTTCTCGCCACCTCGGTGAGCACACGCTCCAGCAGCTCGTTCGTGCGGTCGATGCGGGCGGACAGCGCCTCGAGGTCGTCGTTCATCATTTCCATTGTTCCGGCGGTCACGCTACGAACACAACCGGTCCCGTTCAGTCGACTGACGCTCCTTTGCGCATCAGTGGTTAGTCACTCTAAAATTTTCTTTAGCATAGGGAATGTTTGCGGAGTACCGTTCGTTGTACCCGTCGGACCACGGAGCACCCCGCCCGTGCCCCCCACGAGCAATTCTCCTCAGGAGGATGACCGGACGAAGGGAGGAGCCCGTGCACTTCGAGATCGTGCGACTCGACGAGGTCGACGGCACCGCCGTGGACAGCATCGTCGTGGACGCCGCCTCCGTCGACGGGATCGTTCAGCAGGCCGCCGCGACCGGCCAGAGACTGTGGATCCGCCCGTCCGAGGCCCCGGTCCCGTGACGACGAGCCCGCTCCCGGACCGCACAGCCCCCGTACCGCGCCGCGACGCGTTCCGTACGGGGGCTGTGCCGTGGCGCACGCAGGAGCCGCGGCGCGGCACAGGGACCGTGCGCGGAAAGGCGGAAAGACCATGCGCGCGGGGGCCGCGCGCAGGAAGACCGGCGCGCACAGGGTCGTGCGTGCACGAAGCCTCAGGTGCCCTGGATCACCTGGGTGACGCCGTTGATGATCTGCTGTACGGCGATCGCGGAGAGCATCATGCCCGCCAGCCGCGTCACCAGCACCACCCCGCCGTCCTTGATGACCCGGATGATCAGCAGCGAGTAGCGCATGACCAGCCACAGCACGACGTGGATGGCGAGGATGGCCGACCACACCGAGACCTGGGCGGCCACGGTGTCTGCCTTCTGCACGGCGAGGATGACCGACACGATCGCACCGGGTCCGGCCAGCAGCGGCATGCCCAGCGGGACCAGCGCGACATTGACGTCCTTGGTCTGCTGGGGCTCGTCCGACTTGCCGGTGAGCAGGTCGAGGGCGATCAGCAGCAGAAGCAGCCCGCCCGCGATCATCAGCGCCGGGACGGACACATGCAGATAGTTCAGGATCTCGTGGCCGAGCAGGCCGAACACGGTGATGACCCCGCCCGCCACGCACACGGCCTGAAGGGCCATCCGCTTCTGCACCTTGCCGGGCCGGCCGGCGGTCAGCGCGAGGAAGATCGGAGTGATCCCGGGGGGATCCATGATGACAAAAAGGGTGAGGAAGAGAGAGCCGAAGAGGGCAGCGTCGAACATCGGTGAACAGGCCTTGCTGAAGACGTGCGAAGGACTCACGGAAGACCGCGGGAGAACCGCGGAGCACCGCGGGAGAACGGACTACGGGACTGCGGGAATCGGGAGCCGGGACACGGCCCGGTCTCAGGCGCCGCCGGTCCCCGGCACCGGGAACGCCCCGGTCGCCCGCCGTGTGATCTCCCCGTACACCTCGGGATCCGTCGTGTGCGCACCGAGCGCGACGGTCTTCCGGCTGCCGTGGTAGTCGCTGGAGCCGGTCACGAGCAGCCCCAGCTCCCGGGCCAGGCCGCGCAGCCGGGCACGGGTGCCGGGGTCGTGGTCCATGTGGTCGACCTCGATGCCGTCGAGCCCGGCGGCGGCCAGCTCGGCGATCATGGTCTCCGGCACCGTACGGCCCCGCTTGGCGGCGGCCGGATGGGCGAGGACGCAGACCCCGCCGGCGGCCTTGACCAGCCGGATCGCCTCGAACGGGTCCGTCTCGTGCTTCTCGACCCAGGCCCGGCCCCCGTCGGCCAGCCACTGTGCGGTGAAGGCGTCGCTCACGGTCGGTACGACGCCGAGTTCGACCAGCGCCGAGGCGATGTGCGGCCGTCCGACCGAACCGTTGCCCGCGATCCGCGCAACCTGCTCCCAGGTGACCGGCACGCCCAGCGCGTTCAGCTTGGCGATCATCGCCTTGGCCCGCGGCACCCGGTCGTCGCGCACCAGTTCCCGCTCGGCGAGCAGCGCGGGCTCCTCGGGGTCGAAGAGGTAGGCCAGCATGTGCATGCTGACGCCGTCGGCGCGGCAGGAAAGCTCGGCGCCGGTGACGAGGGTCAGCCCCTCGGGCAGCGCGGCGATCGCCTCGGCGTGTCCGCGGGTGGTGTCGTGATCGGTCAGCGCGACGACGTCCAGACCGGCCGCGGCGGCATGGCGCACCAGCTCGGCCGGGGTGTCCGTACCGTCGGACGCGGTGGAGTGGGTGTGCAGATCGATGCGCACGGCACGGACTCCAGGCGACGACGGGACGGAAGGGGACACCTCAGGATAACGGGAACCCGGAGGTGCCCTGTCACACCCGCACAGCCCCGGCGCCCCCTACGCCCCGGTGCCCTCTACGCCCCGGCGCCACCGCGTCCCTGAGCCCCGGTGTCCCCGCTCCCTGCGCCCCGGTGTCCCTCGCCGAGCGCTCCTACGGCTGCAGCAGCCGCGGCGACAGCGCCCCGCACGGCACCAGTTCCAGCTCGGCGCCCGCGTCCCGCAGATCGGCCAGCACCAGTTCGTCGTACATCAGCAGCCCCGACTTCTCGGGCCACACCACCGCCCACAGCCACAGCCCGCACGCCTCGCCCGCGAAGACGGCACGGTCGTCCGGGGCCCCGGAGACATGCCACAGCGGCGCGGCGTGGCCACCGGCCAGGACCTTGGCGTCGGGCGGCTTCTCGACATTCAGATGCGTACCGGGGTCCGGGCCGTCGATGCCGGCATAGCGCGCACCGAGGCCGACGCCGAGTTCCTCGGCCACCAGGATGAGTTCTCCCATGCCGCCGAGCGGGCCGGGCCCGGAGCAGGCCACGGCCGCGGCACGGCCGCCGCTGCGGTCGTCCCCGGCATAGGTCACGCCCGTGAACAGCCAGCCGACCGGCAAGGGCCACGGCATCCACACCGGTACCTGCGTGCGGCGCACCACGGCCTCGAGAGCCTCGACGCTGGGCGGTATCACGGGGTGCTGCGGATACACCGGCCCGTGGACATCGCACTGCCAGGAGTCGTTGAAGAGCCCGGGAGCCCTGACCCGGCCACCGCACTTCGGGCAACTGGGTTCGCCCCTCATAGAGCCCCACGGTCCTACCCCGACCGCGCCACGTCAAGGACGATCACCCGTCCGGCCGGAACACGCCCCGGCAAAAACGTATGCGTGCTCCCTCAACAAGCCGCTCCGGGCCGCCGCACGTGGAGGACCGCGAAAAAACGTGAAGGACCCCGAAGAGTCATGAAGGACCACAAAAGCCATGAAGAGCGGTGAAGGGCCGTGGAGAGCCGTGGAGCACTCGGCACGCCCGCCCCGGCGCCCTCCCGGGAACGGCGTCGCGCTGTCCGTCATGTGCCGCCCCGGGCCGTCCTGTTGGTGAGATCGGTCACTCCAGCGGGACGGACCGGCGGGTGGGGTCCCGCAGATCCGTCCCGTGCGCCAGCCAGCGCTCCCGCAGGGCCTGCGCGCCGTGCACCCGCTTCCAGGCGGCCTCGTTCGGCGTCATCGGCAGCAGCGGCAGGAACCGCACGGGATCCATCGGCTCGTCGAGTTCCAGGTCCTCCACCAGGCCGCCCGGTTCGGCCACCAGCACCGAGGTGAAGGGCGCGCCGGGCCACAGCGGCTCGCCCACGTCCAGCGAGGCGCCCGGCATCACCACCACTCCCTCGACCTGCGGAGACGCACCGAGGACGGCCAGCGGGCGGAGCACCTTGTCGGTGTCGGCGCGGCCGGCCCGCACCGAGAGGACCAGTTCGGCGCGCGGTCCCCTGACCGGGTCGGCGAGCACCGCCGTGGGGTCGGTCATGGGGTGGGCGGACATGCCGAGGGTGGCGTAGCGGACGACGTCCCCCTCGCGGAAGCGCAGCACCTCGATGCGGTCCGTGCCGAGGAAGGTGACCGCGGCGCGCGCGTCCGGCTCGCCCAGCGCGGAACGCAGCCGGGCCTCGACCAGAGGAAGGACATCAGCCATGCGGCGAGCATAGGACTCGTCGGTACCGGGCGAAGCAGCGCCTTGACGCACCGGGCTGCTGATACGCTTGGTCGGTCGTCCGGGACCGCATGCAGAAGCATCGCGTTCGAGTCCCGGCACCGAAGGACTCCCTTACGAGGGACCGGCCGGAGGAGGTGGGGCTGTTCATGGACCGAAGTCGACCGTGCAGTAGCACCCGCTCTTCCCGGCCACTGATGTAGTTGTCCCGGCTTCGGCCGACGGCCACCTCTCATTCTCGTGCCCTGGTCGCCTCCGTGCCGTGGCGCGTGTTGTCCGGAAGAGCGCTCGTTTCGTCTGCCTGATCCGAACGGCCTGTCCGATTCCGAATCGGCAACGAAGTCCGCGCCACCGCGACGGTGCGGTGCTCCCCGCTTTGTGGACGTGCCAAACATCCTCTCCACAAGAACGTCCCCATTCCGGGCAGTTCCAGCCGTCGCCGGCGGCCCTTCGTTGCTCGCTGCGAAGGAGCCTTTCCATGTCGATGATCCGTGACCTGCGTGCCGTGGTCCGTCCCTCCCGTGCGTCCGTGCGCAAGGACGAGTGCGCGTATTCCGCCCCGCAGACCCCCGCGGCCCTCTCCGCCGTCGTCGACTGCGCCGTCTACCGCGACGGCATCCGCGTCGAGACGCAGCGTGCGCTCACCCCGCAGGAGGCGATGCGCCTGGTGCGGCGCGACGGCGGCTTCGCGTGGATCGGTCTGCACGAGCCGACCGAAGCCGAATTCGCCGGTATCGCCAGGGAGTTCGGACTGCACCCGCTGGCCGTGGAGGACGCGGTCACCGCCCACCAGCGGCCCAAGCTGGAACGTTACGACGACACCCTCTTCACCGTCTTCAAGACCATCCACTACCTCGAGCACGACAAGCTCACCGCCAACAGCGAGATCCTCGAGACCGGCGAGGTCATGTGCTTCACCGGGCGGGACTTCATCGTCACCGTCCGGCACGGCAACAAGGGGTCGCTGCGCGCGCTGCGGCACCGGCTGCAGAGGGACTCCGCGCTGCTGGCCAAGGGTCCCTCGGCGGTGCTGCACGCCATCGCCGACCATGTCGTCGACGGCTACATCGCGGTCGCGGACGCCCTGCAGGGGGACATCGACGAGGTGGAGACGGAGGTGTTCTCGCCGGGCCGGAGCAGCACCGCGCGCGGCACCGACGCCGGCCGGATCTACCAGCTCAAGCGTGAGGTCCTGGCGTTCAAGCGGGCGGTGTCGCCGCTGCTGCGGCCCATGCAGCTGCTGAGCGAGCGGCCGATGCGGCTGATCGACCCGGACATCCAGAAGTACTTCCGGGACGTGGCCGACCACGTGGCCCGGGTGCAGGAGCAGGTCATCGGCTTCGACGAGCTGCTCAACTCCATCCTCCAGGCCAACCTCGCGCAGGCCTCCGTGGCGCAGAACGAGGACATGCGGAAGATCACGTCCTGGGCCGCGATCATCGCCGTGCCGACGATGGTGTGCGGGGTGTACGGCATGAACTTCGATCACATGCCCGAGCTGCACTGGAAGTACGGCTACCCGCTGGTCCTGATCATCATGGCCGGGATCTGCCTGGGCATCCACCGCACGCTCAAGCGCAACGGCTGGCTGTGAGCGGGCTCGTTACCCTTGCTGCCATGACATCCGCCAGGACGAACGAGCTGCTCGACCGGGCCCTGGTCGAGGAGGCCACCAAGAAGTCCGGCCTCGTCTGGGTCGGGGCTCCCGGCGCTCCGGCGCGCGCCCTGTGGCATGTGTGGCACGAGGGTGCGGCGTGCCTGGTCGGCGACGGACCCGGCGAACAGCCGCTGCCGGGGCTGACCGCCGGGGCGGAGGTCGAGGTGACGGTGCGGAGCAAGGACAAGGGCGGCCGTCTGGTCACCTGGGCCGCGAAGGTCGTGGAGCTCGCGCCGGACTCGGAGGCGTGGCAGGCGGCGGTGGCCGAGTTGAAGGGCAAACGGCTCAACGCGCCCGACGGCGAGGCCATGACCCAGCGGTGGGCCCGGGAGTGCCGGGTGCTGCGGCTGGAGCCGACGGGGGCGACGGCGCCGCTGCCGGAGGGCTCGCTGGCCCGGGCGCCGCTGCCGACACCGGCGACGACCCGGCGGCCGGCCCCGGCGGGGCTGCCGCGGCTGTTGTCGAGGAAGCGGCGGGGAAAGTAGCGGCCCGGTGGGACTCGGTGGGAGCGAGGGACCGGTGGGAGCGGAGTCAGGACGTCGGCAGCTGCTTGCCGTAGTCGACCGTCTCGCTCTTCTCCGGCTGCTCCAGCGGGAATTCCTTGCCCCAGTCCGAGAAGATCAGGGTCCCCGCGCCTCCCGCACGCACCAGGCGCAGGGGGTAGGGCCTGCCCTCCAGGGAGACGTCCAGGGTGCCGCCGGTGCCCTTGCCGCCGGTGATGCGGATCGTGCGGACGCCGGACTGCTTGTGGTGGCCGTCCTTGGTCAGCGTGCCGTGCAGGGTCAGCAGCCCGTCGAGGAGGACGTCCTTGTCCGTGAAGCCGCTGAACCGCTTGTACGCGGGGTCGCCCTGCGGCACCTTCACGTACTTGCCGTCGAGCTTCTCGGCGGCCCCGGTGGCCTTGCCGTTCTCGTCGACCTGGCCCCAGAACTCGGCGTCCGCCTTCAGATACAGCTGCTCCCCGATCCGCAGCAGTCCGAAGGTCACTCCCCCGGAGGTGACCGAGCCGGTGGCGCCGTCGGTCTTCAGCCGCATGTCGAGCCGGTAGGTACGGCCGTCGCTGACCACGTTCCCGGACAGGTGCACGGCGTCCGCGGACTCGGCCGCCGTCCGCGTCCTGGCCTGGATCTGCTCGGCCGGCAGCCGGCCCACCCCGTTGGTGCCGGCGTCCGGATCCTCCTGGGAGCACCCTGTCAGTCCCGTGCCCGCGACGACCACAGCGCACAGCACGCCCGTCAGCGTGGTCCGGCGAGTACGGCCCTGGGGAATCACGGTCACGGACGGCGCTGCCTTTCTGCGGAGGTCCTGATGTCCGCGGGGTTCCTGAAACGGCGTACGGCAGCGTACCGGGGCCGCGCACGGCGGACGGAACCAGACCGTCCAGCGCGCTCACCAGCGCATATCCAACAGGGGCAAGCTAGCCTGAAGCCCGTCTGAGCGGGCATTGGGGAGAAGGAAACCCAGCACGTACGCATCACGTCCCACAGAGCCACGAACGCACAGAGCCACGCAAAGGAGGCGCAGCCATGGCAGCGGGCGCCCCCCGGATCTTTCTGTCGCACCTGTCCGGCGTCGCCGTCTTCGATCCGACGGGCGACCAGGTGGGACGCGTACGGGATCTGGTCGTCATGCTGCGCGTCGGGCGCCGGCCGCCCCGTCTGCTCGGGCTGGTCGTCGAGCTCCCCACCCGGCGCCGCATCTTCCTGCCCATGACCCGGGTGACGAGCATCGAGTCCGGCCAGGTCATCACCACCGGTGTGCTCAACGTCCGGCGCTTCGAGCAGCGGCCCACCGAACGGCTCGTCTTCGGTGAGCTGCTCGACCGGCGGGTGACGCTCGTGGAGACGGGCGAGGAGGTCACCGTCCTGGACGTGTCGGTGCGGCAGCTGCCCGCCCGCCGGGACTGGGAGGTCGACCGGGTCTTCGTGCGCAAGGGGCGCAAGGGCGGCGCGTTCCGGCGCAAGCGGGGAGAGACGCTGACGGTGGAGTGGTCCGCGGTCACCGGTTTCTCGCTGGAGGAGCACGGGCAGGGCGCGGAGAGTCTGCTCGCCACCTTCGAGCAGCTGCGCGCCGCCGACCTCGCCAATGTGCTGCACCATCTGTCGCCCAAACGGCGCGCGGAGGTCGCCGCCGCCCTGGACGACGACCGTCTCGCCGACGTCCTCGAGGAGCTCCCGGAGGACGACCAGATCGAGATCCTCGGCAAGCTGAAGGGCGAGCGCGCGGCCGATGTGCTGGAGGCGATGGACCCGGACGACGCCGCCGACCTGCTCGCCGAGCTCCCCACCGAGGAGCAGGAGCGGCTGCTGGGCCTGATGCAGCCCGCCGACGCGGCCGACATGCGCCGGCTGCTGTCGTACGAGGAGCGCACGGCGGGCGGTCTGATGAACTCCGAGCCGATCATCCTGCGCCCGGACGCCACCGTCGCCGACGCCCTGGCCCGGGTCCGCAACCCCGACCTCTCCCCCGCACTGGCCGCCCAGGTCTATGTGTGCCGCCCGCCCGAGGAGACGCCGACCGGCAAGTACCTGGGCACGGTGCACTTCCAGCGGCTGCTGCGCGAGCCGCCCTACACCCTCGTCGGCTCGATGGTCGACGACGACCTGCAGCCCCTCGCCCCCGACGCCGCGCTGCCGGTCGTCGCCGGGTTCTTCGCGACGTACGACATGGTGGCGGCGCCCGTCGTCGACGAGACCGGGGCGCTGCTGGGCGCGGTCACCGTGGACGACGTCCTGGACCACATGCTGCCGGAGGACTGGCGGGAGACGGAGTACCACCTGAACGAGAACAAGGAGGCGGCTGCCGATGCCGGCTGAGCGCGAGAGCACCCGCGAACGGCTTCCGGCGGGGGCCACCGCGGCGGGCCGGCCGCGGCCCGGCCGGCTGGACCAGCCGCGTCCGCCGCGGCGCCGGCTGATGCCGGAGTGGGACCCGGACGCCTTCGGGCGGCTGTCGGAGCGCATCGCGCGTTTCCTGGGCACCGGACGGTTCATCGTCTGGATGACCGTGGTGATCGTCATCTGGATCGTGTGGAACGTGGCCGCGCCCCGGCACCTGCGGTTCGACGAGTACCCGTTCATCTTCCTGACCCTGGCGCTGTCCCTGCAGGCCTCCTACGCCGCCCCGCTGATCCTGCTGGCGCAGAACCGGCAGGACGACCGGGACCGGGTCAATCTCGAACAGGACCGCAAGCAGAACGAGCGGTCGATCGCCGACACCGAGTACCTGACCCGGGAGGTCGCCGCGCTGCGCATGGGCCTGGGCGAGGTGGCGACCCGCGACTGGCTCCGGTCCGAGCTGCAGGACCTGGCCAAGGAGGTGGCCAGGGAACTGGAGGAGAAAAGCCTCAACGGGCACCGGCCCGGGGCATTGACGGCAGAACGCCCGAGCGGACGTGACAGGGACGACCGCTGACCGGTCTCAGCTCTCCGGGAGCGCGCCGTACCATCGTTCTTATGGTTACGGAAGACGCGGTGCGCGAAGCACTGGCGACGGTTGACGACCCCGAGATCCACCGGCCCATCACCGAACTCGGGATGGTCAAATCGGTGGAGATCGGCGCGGACGGTGCGGTCGCGGTCACCGTGTATCTGACGGTTTCCGGCTGCCCGATGCGCGAGACGATCACGCAGCGGGTGACCGACGCGGTCTCGCGCGTCGAGGGTGTCACCCGCGTCGACGTCTCGCTGGACGTGATGAGCGACGAACAGCGCCGTGAGCTGGCGGCGGCCCTGCGCGGCGGCCAGGCCGAGCGCGAGATCCCCTTCTCCAAGCCGGGCAACCTCACCCGGGTGTACGCGGTCGCCTCCGGCAAGGGCGGGGTCGGCAAGTCCTCGGTGACGGTGAACCTGGCGGCGGCGATGGCGGCCGACGGCCTGAAGGTGGGTGTCGTCGACGCCGACATCTACGGCCACAGCGTGCCGCGGATGCTGGGCGTGGACGGCCGTCCGACCCAGGTCGAGAACATGATCATGCCGCCGTCGGCGAACGGGGTGAAGGTCATCTCCATCGGCATGTTCACCCCGGGCAACGCGCCGGTGGTCTGGCGCGGCCCGATGCTGCACCGGGCGCTGCAGCAGTTCCTGGCGGATGTGTACTGGGGCGACCTGGACGTCCTCCTGCTGGACCTGCCGCCCGGCACCGGTGACATCGCGATCTCCGTGGCCCAGCTGATCCCGAACGCCGAGATCCTGGTCGTGACGACGCCTCAGCAGGCGGCGGCCGAGGTGGCCGAGCGGGCGGGCTCCATCGCCGTGCAGACCCACCAGAAGATCGTCGGCGTGGTCGAGAACATGTCCGGGCTGCCCTGCCCGCACTGCGGCGAGATGGTCGACGTCTTCGGCACGGGCGGGGGCCAGCGGGTCGCCGACGGCCTGTCCCGCACCACGGGCACCTCGGTCCCGGTCCTCGGCTCCATCCCGATCGACGTCCGTCTGCGGGAGGGCGGCGACGAGGGCAAGCCGGTCGTCCTGAGCGATCCGGACTCCCCGGCGGGCTCGGCCCTGCGGGCGATCGCCGGCAAGCTGGGGGGCCGCCGGCGGGGTCTGGCGGGGATGTCGCTGGGCATCACCCCGAAGAACAAGTTCTGATCCTCATCCTCTTCACCCCCTCTTCGCCCCCTCCGCGCCCCTCGGGCCCGGAGGGGGTTTTCGTCGGCCTGCGACGCCCGGTGCGGGCCTGCCGGCCGCCCGGCGCGCCCTCACGACAACGGGGCGCCGCTCAGGGGGCGCCCCTTCTTCTCTGTTCGGTCTTCTCTCTTGGGTTCTCTTCGGTTCTTTTCGGCCCCGCCGGCCGGGCGTACGCGTTGTCTCAGGCGTACGCGTTGATGTCCTCGATCACGGCGAAGCCGAGTCCGTACGCGCTCATGCCCCTGCCGTACGCGCCCACGTGGACGCCCTTCTGGGTCGAGCCGGCGAGCACCCACCCGAACTCCGACTCACGGTAGTAGAAGGGCGTCGGCACACCGTCCACGGGCAGGGAGAGCATCGACCAGTCCGGGCTCGTCAGGTCGTCGGCGAGCGCCCAGGCGGTCTCCGTCTGCTGCTCCAGCCAGTCGTCCCGCAGGGAGTGGTCCATCTGGGTGGGCCAGGTGACGGACAGCAGCCCGACCCCGGCCAGCCAGGCCGCGGAGGAGACCGAGGTGGCCTCCAGGTGGCCCGTGCCGTCGGAGAGACGCCGTACGGGGTGGGAGGCGACGGTGACGACGACCGCGAACTTCTCCTTGGGCTCCTCCCCGGACGTCTGCTCGTTGCGTACGGAGGGCTCGTCGCCGTGCCCGATGGAACCGTGTTCCACACTGCCGTCGGCCGAGACGCCGACCCTCATCAGCCAGCGCGGCCCCGTGAAGGCCTCGTCGAGGCCGTACCACGGAAAGGGCGCCAGCAGGTAGCCGTCGACCGTGCGCCGGGCGAAGGGGAACCGTGGTCCACCCTCCGCGGCCGACGCCTGCGCGTCTGCCCGACTCGTCGTCTCCATGTGCCCGGACGCCTCCTCGCTCTCGTCGGACCGGCTCCGGCCCGCCCCCCTTCGGGCGACTCGTCCGGTCCGCACAACAACTCGGCAGCATATCGACCCCGCTCCGGGCAGCTGGGAAACCACCCGGCTCGTGGTCGTGGGTGTGCGGGGGAGTACGCTCAGGTGGCGTCCACGTCGAAGGGCGGACGCTCGTCGCGGCCCAGGACCTCGGACTTCTTGGTCAAGTCGATCCGGCCGCCGGCCGAGCCCGAGGAGGACCCGGACTCGCGGCCGTGCACCGCGTCCGTGAGCTCGGCCATCTCCTTCTTCAGGTCGAAACCGTTGCGGATCTCCTTCAGTCCCAGGTCGTCGTTCTCCAGCTGCTTGCGGATGAATGTCCTGGGGTTGAGGTCCTCGAACTCGAAGTCCTTGAACTCGGGACCGAGCTCGTTCCGGATGTCCTGCTTGGCGCTCTCGGAGAAGTCACGGATCTTCCGAATCGTGCGCGCCACGTCCTGAACGACCTTCGGGAGCTTGTCCGGACCGAACACGAGCACGGCCACGATGATGATCGTCACCAGCTCGAGCGGTCCTATGTCGTTGAACACCTGAAGCTCCTTGCGATGTCCTCGGTCCTCGGCCCTCGGGTGGTCCGGTCTGTGCGGGTCTTTCCGTGGTCCGGGCCGGAACCACGGTACCGGGCACGGCCGCCCGACCGGTACTGCCCCGAGGTGTCGACCGCGTGCACACGGTGCGCACGGCAAAGGCGCCGTGCGCCGTCCGCCCCGATCCGGTCAGCTGCTGTGCGAGGACCCGAGCACGACGGAGACCGTCCGCTCCCTTCCGCCACGGACGAGGGTCAGCTCCAGGCGGTCGCCGGGACGGTGGGCACGTATCTTGATGATCAACTCCTCGCCCGAGTGGACCCGGCGGCCGTTCACCGCGGTGATGACGTCACCGGCCCTGATGCCGGCCTTGGCCCCGGGGCCGCCGGGGACGACCGGGGAGCCGCCGTCATGGCCCCTGGTGCTCACCCGCGCGCCGTCCCCGGTGTAGTCCATGTCGAGGGTCACCCCGATCACCGGGTGGCTGGCCCTGCCCGTGTTGATCAGCTCCTCGGCGACCCGCTTGGCCTGGTTCACGGGGATGGCGAAGCCGAGGCCGATGGAACCGGCCTGACCGGTCCGCAGGTCGGAGCCGGTGCCGGCGGAGCGGATGGCGGAATTGATGCCGATCACCCGGCCCTGGGCGTCGAGGAGGGGGCCACCGGAGTTGCCGGGGTTGATCGGGGCGTCGGTCTGCAGGGCGTCGACGTACGACACGTCGCTGCCGTCGCCCCTCCCGCCGCCGGCCGTGATGGGGCGCTCCTTGGCGCTGATGATGCCGGAGGTGACGGTGTTGGCGAGGTTGAAGGGGGCGCCGATGGCCACGACCGGGTCGCCCACCTGCACATTGTCGGAGTTGCCGAGGGGTATGGGAGTCAGGCCGCGCACCCCGCGGACCCGGACGACGGCGAGGTCGTAGCCGGCGTCCCGGCCGACGATCCTGGCCTTGGTGGTCTGGCCGCTGCTGAAGGTCACCGATATGTCCCCGCCGGAGGCGGCCTTCTCCACGACGTGGTTGTTGGTGAGGATGTGGCCGAGCCGGTCGAGGACGAACCCGGTGCCGGTGCCCTGCTCGCCGGAGCCGCTGACGTGCAGCGTCACCACGCTGGGCAGGGCCCGGGCGGCGATCCCGGCGACGCTGTCCGGGGCACGCCCGGCGGGCTCCTTCCCGGCCTGCGGCAGCTCCACGGTCCCCACGCCGCCGTAGCGCTCGAAGTACGCCCCGGCCAGTCCGCCGAGTCCGCCGGACACCAGCGCGAGCACCACGGCTCCGCCCACCAGTGCCCGGGTCACCCGCCGGTGCCGCTGTTCCGCGCTGATCACCCCGGCTCCGCTCTGCTGCAGCGGCGCGGCGATCCGTCCCCCGGCCCAGGGGTCGTAACGCGCCCAGGGGTCGGTGCCGGCGACGGGCCCGCCGGGGGTGCCGGGCGGCGCGGGCGGCCCGGTGAGGTGCCCGGTCTGCGGGACCGGGCCGCAGTGGGGGTCGGCGGCGGCCTGGGGCGACGAGCCGTACAGCGGGACGTCCGCCGCGGCCGGTGCCTGCGGCACGGGCTCCGTCACCGGTGCCGGTGCGCCCGGGTACGGGACGGCCGCGGCGGGGGCGGGCCCGAGCGCCGGGTGCTGCACCGGTGGGGCGGGGGCCCAGGGGCCCGGTTCGCCGTACGGCGGGGTGCTGTAGGGGTCGGGGTCGTGCAGGGGCTTGGGGCGCTCGGCGGAGGGGTCCTCAAAGGCACCCGTGGGGGCGGGTGCCGCGGGTTCCTCCGGGGTGCGCAGCTCCGCGTGGCCCCCCTGCGCACCGCCGGCCGCCGGGGCGAGCTCATAGTCGCCGCCGTCGCCGCCGGTACCGCTGGTGCGGCTGTTGTCGCTGTTGTCGCGGTTGTTGCTGTCGCCGCCGCTGCCCGGGCCTGAGAGGGGCTTTTCCAGCTCGTAGTCGCCGTCGGCGGAGGTGGCCCGGGGCGCGGTGGCCTGTGCGGGGACGGTGCCCTCGGCCGCACCGCCGGTGGCGGCCCCGGCCGCGGCGCCGGGCGTTCCGCCGGCCGCTTCCCCGTCCGAAGCCGTGTCCTTCGGTCCGGCCGTATCCGGCCGCTCCTCCGAAGAGACGCGGTTCCACCATTTCGGGCGGGCGGACTTCGCGGGCTTCCGCTCGTTCATCTTCTCCCCACAGCGGATCACGGCACGGCTCCGCGCCCGGACCGGTGTCACGGGCGCGACCTGTGGTGGATTCAACCAGGTTCACGGCCCTCTGCGCAGAGACCGGCCGCGGAGGCCGGTCAGTGCGCGGCGCGGGAAGAGGCCGGGGGAAGGGCCGAGGAAGGCTCCGGAGAGGAAGCCGACAGGTGCTCCGGGGAAGAGGCCGAAGGGGAGGCCGAGGAGGCACCGATCGGGCCGGGCACCCTGAGCCCCGGGGTCGTGGGCCAGGAGGTCAGGGAGACCGGCGGTGTCGTGGTGAACGGACGTATCAGCGGGGACATCGCGGCCGCACCGGCGACCACCGGCGTGGTCAGCGTGTGCGTCACGTCCTGCGGATGCCCGGGGCCGGGCGGTACGACGCCCGGCAGCAGCGGCGCGGACAGCGAGGCCGGTGCCTTCGGTGCCCCGTCGGACGCCCGCTGCTCCTGGGCCGGCGGCACGGCCGGCTGACGGCGGCGCGCGTTCTCGGAGCCCGGCACCACCGCCGCGCTCCCCGTACGCACCGGGGTCACGTTGCTGCCCTTGCCCGAGCCGCCGCGCGCCTCCGCGCCGCTCATGCCGCCCGTCATGCCGGTGGTCAGCCCGCCGAGCGCGACCGCGGCCAGCGACACCGCCCCGGCGGCGACGAAGGCGAACCGCAGTCCGCGCGAGGCGGACCGCTCGCCGTCGCCACGGCCGACCGGATGGATGCGGAAGCCGCGCTCCTCGGCGGCACCGGCCGGCGCGGCGGCATGCGGCCGGACCGGCACATAACCGAACTCGAACCGCTCGCCGCGCTTCACGCCGAACACCCCGGGGCGTCCGGAGAGCCCGCCGGGCAGTCCTCCCCCGCCCAGCGGCGAGCCGTCGCCGTCGACGGCACCCCCGGGAAGGCCCTGCAGACGGGCCAGGAAGCTCTCGGAGGGAGGCGGTGGGGCCGCCTGCGCGAAGACGCTCTTCAGACGGCGCTGGGCGTCGACCTCCGCCTTGCACTTCGGGCAGGTGGCCACATGCGCCAGGACACGCTCACGCGTGTCATGACCGAGCTCTCCGTCGACCAGGGCGGCGAGACGGTCTCCCAGGTGCTGTTCCGCGAGGTGCCCCGCGGGATCGGGTCGTGAGCCACTCACGCGGTCGCGCCCCCTCCCCCCAGTGCGGGCACCCGGGGCACGAAGCTGCGGCGCTCGGCCCGTGCCTGGGGCGAACGGTGCGCGAGAGCCTTGCGCAGCTGGGAGCGTCCGCGGTGGATGCGGGAGCGGACCGTGCCGAGCTTGACGCCGAGGGTCGCGGCGATCTCCTCGTACGACAGTCCTTCGATGTCGCACAGGACGACCGCGGCGCGGAACTCGGGCGCGAGGGTGTCGAGGGCCTGCTGGACGTCCGCGTCGAAGTGCGCGTCGTTGAACAGCTGCTGCGGCGTCGGTTCCTTGCTGGCCAGCCGCTCGGCCGCGTCGTCGCCGAGCGCGTCGAAGCGGATGCGCTGCTTGCGGCGGACCATGTCCAGGAACAGGTTCGTGGTGATGCGGTGCAGCCAGCCCTCGAACGTCCCCGGTGTGTAGGTCGACAGGGAGCGGAAGACGCGGACGAAGACCTCCTGGGTGAGGTCCTCGGCGTCGTGCTGGTTGCCGGTGAGGCGGTAGGCGAGGCGGTAGACACGGCCGCTGTGGGTGCTGACGATCTCCTCCCAGGTGGGCGGAGCCCACGCCTGCCCGTTCGCGTCGGTGGAGAAGGTCGCGGTCTGGACGGTTTCGGCGGCGTGGTGCGGGTCAGCAGCGGTGTCGGTCACAGATTTCGGCCTGCCCGCCGACCCGAGGAAGCGTCGCAGCACTCCTCCGCGATCCACAGGCGCAGCCGCACCTCCCCTGTCGGCTCTGGTGGTGTCCAGTGGAGCCCCTACCATACCCACCTCGTCCGTTAGCTCCGGATAAGCGGTTTTGCGGGACATTGACACGCGCTCGCCCGGCTCGTGCGGCCGTACCGGCGCGTATTCGGCGTCCTGATTCATCCCCTGTCCCCCGTCCGTGCCGTCATCGTCCCCCGCACCGCTTCCCCACTGCTCGCCCGTTGCCTTCGCGGCCGTTCCTCCCCTCTCTTGAAACGGCCGGTCCCATCTGCGGGTTCCCGGCCCCAACGGCTACAGTCACGCCACAGGTATCCCATGGGACAGGAGAGGGTCATTACCGGCAACCGGCAGACGAACTGGGCGTTCGCCGACGCCTATGTCGCCGAGGACGACACGCTGCTCTGGGCCCGCGAGCGGGCCCGCGAGGCAGGGCTGCGCACGGTGTCTCCCAGTGCGGGTGCCGCACTGCGGCTGCTGGCTGCTTCCGTGGACGCGAAGGCGGTCGCGGAGATCGGCACCGGCACGGGGGTCTCCGGGATCCACCTGCTGCACGGGATGCGGCCGGACGGGGTGCTGACCACCGTCGACACCGAGCCGGAGCACCAGCAGTTCGCCCGTCAGGCGTTCCGCGCCGCCGGGTTCGCCGCCAACCGTGCCCGTTTCATCCCCGGCCGCGCTCTCGACGTGCTGCCCCGGCTCGCGGACGCGGGGTACGACCTCGTCTTCTGCGACGGCGACCGGCTGGAGTACCCCGAGTACCTCGCTGAATCGTTGCGTCTGCTGCGCCCGGGAGGTCTCGTCGCCTTCGAAGGCGTCTTCGCGCACGGGCGGACCGTGGGATCGGGGCCGCAGCCGACGGAGGTCCTGCGCCTGCGGGAGCTGCTGCGCACGGTGCGCGAGAGTCCCGATCTGGTGTCGTCGCTGCTGCCGGTGGGCGACGGCCTGCTGTGCGCGGTCAAGCGCTGAGCCTGTGCGCGGTCGCGCGCCGGGCGCCGGCGTCCGGGCCGTGTGCCCGTGCCGCCGGCCCTGCGTCCCGCTCACGACGAGCAGCCGCCCCGGCACCGTGCGCGGGTGCCGGGGCGGCCGAAAAAGGCTGTGATCGCCTGCGCGTCAGCTGACGACCTTCTTGAGGGCGTCGCCGAGCGCGTCGGCCTCGTCAGGAGTCAGCTCGACGACGAGCCGACCGCCGCCTTCGAGCGGAACGCGCATGACGATGCCCCGCCCCTCCTTGGTCACCTCGAGCGGGCCATCGCCCGTCCGCGGCTTCATGGCCGCCATGCTCGTTCCCCTTCCTGAAACCCAGCTCAATCGTCAAAGCCGACGGCCCACCGTGTGGGCACGCGCGTGGTCCCCGTCCGGACCGGGCCAGGACACGCGCCACCGGCATCGAACACATTGCTTCCCAGCCATTATCCCGCATCACAGGACCCGATGACCAACATCGGTCGGCATCGCTTGGGCAACGAGCGCGAGCAAAACCACTCAATTCGGCGATGTGGCTGCGATACTGCGCGCTTGCGCGGGTTCCTGACGGCGGCGGATTCCCCGAATGTGTTTGACGCAGGTCACATCTCCACCCCGCGCCACAGCCGATGATCTCCGTCATGCTGTCCTTCGGACACAGGATGTACCGACCGGTACAACCATCAGTACAACAGTCCGTACGGAGCTCGCACCACCGTGCGGCGATCCGTGCAGCGGTACGTCACAGCGGCGACATCGAAGGGGATGCCCCATGACCGACACCGTGCTCTACGAGGTGAGCGACGGGCTTGCGACGATCACGCTGAACCGTCCCGAGGCGATGAACGCGCTGGACGTCGCCACCAAGGTCGCTCTCCGGGACGCGGCCCGGTCCGCGGCGGACGACGACACCGTCCGCGCGGTGCTGCTGACCGCCGCCGGTGACCGCGCGTTCTGCGTGGGCCAGGACCTCAAGGAGCACATCAAGCTGCTGACCGCCGACCGGGAGACCGGGTCGGGGCAGGTGATGAGCACCGTGCGGGAGCACTACAACCCGATCGTGCGGGCGCTGGCGGGCGCGCCGAAGCCGGTGGTCGCCGCGGTGAACGGGGTCGCGGCCGGGGCGGGCTTCGGCTTCGCGCTCGCCGCCGACTACCGGATCGTGGCGGACACGGCGTCCTTCAACACGTCCTTCGCGGGGGTCGCGCTCACCGCCGACTCCGGCATCTCCTGGACCCTGCCGCGGGTGGTCGGCCCCTCCCGGGCCACCGACCTGCTGCTCTTCCCGCGCACCATCACCGCGCAGAACGCCCTGGAGCTGGGCATCGCCAACCGGGTCGTGCCGGCCGCCGAACTGCGGGCCGAGGCCGAGAAGGTGGCGCGGGCGCTGGCCGAGGGCCCGACGCTGGCGTACGCGGCGCTGAAGGAGTCGGTGGCGTACGGCCTGACGCACTCCCTGGAGGAGACCCTCCAGAAGGAGGACGAGCTCCAGACCCGGGCGGGGCTGTCCGAGGACCACGCCATCGCCGTGCAGGCGTTCGTCAACAAGGAGAAGCCGAAGTACCTGGGCCGCTGACCCGGCCGCATCCGGCGCCGCCCCGGCCGGGGTCAGGGGCGGCGCGCCACGCAGTCCGCGAGGTGGTCGTCGACCAGGCCGCACGCCTGCATCAGGGCGTACGCCGTCGTCGGGCCGACGAAGCGCAGCCCGCGTTTCTTCAGGGCCTTGGCCAGGGCCGTGGACTCGGGGGTGACCGCCGGGACGTCGGCGAGGGTCCTCGGGGCCGGGCGGCCGGCCGGGTCGGGGGCGTAGGACCAGATCAGGGCGTCCAGCTCGCCGGGGGACCACTCGGCGAGCACGCGCGCGTTGGCGAGCGTCGCGTCGATCTTGGCGCGGTTGCGGATGATGCCCGGGTCGGCGAGCAGGCGCTCACGGTCGGCCTCCGTGAACGCCGCGACCGCCGCGATCCTGAAGCCGGCGAAGGCGGCGCGGAAGCCGGGGCGGCGGCGCAGGATGGTGATCCAGGACAGGCCGGACTGGAACGCCTCCAGCGCGAGCCGTTCGAAGAGCGCGTCGTCGCCGTGGACCGGGCGGCCCCACTCCTCGTCGTGGTACGTCACGTACTCCGCCGCGGACAGCGCCCAGGGGCAGCGGAGGGCTCCGTCCGGGCCGGCGACCGCGGCTCCGGCCACCGTGCCGTCCCGTACCGCGTCGTCCTGGACCGCGCCTTCCTGCACCGCGCTGTCCGTCACCGCTGCTCCTCCGGCTCGGACCCGGCCGAGCGGGCGTGGGCGGCGGCCCGGGCGCCGGCCAGTGCGGACTCCAGATCGGCGATCCGCGCGTCGCGCTCGGCGAGTTCGGCGCCGAGGCGGCTGAGGGCGTCGTCCACGTCGGCCATGCGGTACCCCCTCAGGGCGAGCGGGAAGCGCAGCCCCTCCACGTCCGCGCGGTTCACCGGACGGTCCGGCGGCAGCGGGTCCTGGAACCGCTCCGGCGCCACCTCGGGCAGCGGACCGGAGCCCTCGCCGCCGCCCACCACCGCGAGGGTCACCGCAGCGACCACGACGGCGAGCGCGACGACCAGGAACAAGAACATAACCATCGCTGGGGTCCCCACGGAGTCTGTCGTATGTGTGTGGGTCCGATCGTGCCATGCGACGCTGACGGTTAGGGTCGCAGACGGTCGAAGAGCCGTAAGACACCGGGACGTACGAGGAGGCCACAGGGGATGCTCAGACTGGGCGGGCGTGAATTCGGCGCGCACGAACCGGTGATCATGGCGATCGTGAACCGGACCCCGGACTCCTTCTACGACCAGGGGGCGACGTTCCGCGACGAGCCGGCCCTCGCGCGCGTGGAACAGGCGGTCGCCGAGGGTGCGGAGATCATCGACATCGGCGGGGTGAAGGCCGGGCCGGGCGCGGAGGTGACCGTCGAGGAGGAGGTGCGGCGGACGGCCGGCTTCGTCGCCGAGGTGCGGCGGCGGTTCCCCGACGTGATCATCAGCGTCGACACCTGGCGGGCCGAGGTCGGCGAGGCGGTCTGCGAGGCGGGAGCCGATCTGCTGAACGACGCGTGGGGCGGGGCGGATCCGCGGCTCGCCGAGGTCGCGGCGCGGTACAAGGTCGGGCTGGTGTGCGTGCACACGGGGGGCGCGCAGCCCCGGACCCGGCCGCACCGGGTGGCGTACGACGACGTCATGGCCGACATCCTGCGGGCGACCGTGGGGCTGGCCGAGCGGGCGGTGGCGCTGGGCGTGCCCCGGGAGTCGGTGCTGATCGACCCGGGACACGACTTCGGGAAGAACACGCGGCACAGCCTGGAGGCCACCCGGCGGCTGGGAGAGATGGTCGCCACCGGGTGGCCCGTGCTGGTGTCCTTGTCCAACAAGGACTTCGTGGGCGAGACGCTGGACAAGCCGGTGAAGGAGCGGCTGGTGGGGACGCTCGCGACCACCGCTGTCTCGGCGTGGCTGGGAGCGCAGGTGTACCGGGTGCACGAGGTTGCCGAGACCCGGCAGGTGGTGGACATGGTGGCGTCCATCGCGGGGCACCGGCCTCCGGCGGTCGCCCGTCGGGGGCTCGCGTAGTCCCGGTGCCGTGACCCGTGGTCCCCGTGCCGTGCCGGGGGATCCCCGGGCCGTGGGGCCCGTGCCCGTCGGCCCCCGTCCCAAAGGCCCAAGGGCTCAAGGGCCCAAGGGCTCAAGGGCTCGGGAAAGCGAGGAGACGAACGGCGGGTTACTTGCCCGCCTCCTTCGACATCAGGGCCACCGCCTCCTCCACGTCGTCCGTCAGGTGGAACAGGGAGAGGTCCTCCTTCGCCGCCTTGCCCTCGGCGACGAGGGTGTTGGCGAGCCAGTCGACCAGGCCGCCCCAGTAGGCGGTGCCGAACAGGACGATCGGGAAGCGGGTGACCTTCTGGGTCTGGACGAGGGTGAGGGCCTCGAAAAGTTCGTCCAGGGTGCCGAGGCCGCCGGGCAGGACCACGAAGCCCTGCGCGTACTTGACGAACATCAGCTTGCGGACGAAGAAGTAGCGGAAGTTGAGGCCGATGTCGACGTAGGGGTTCAGCCCCTGCTCGAAGGGCAGCTCGATGCCCAGCCCCACCGAGAGGCCCCCGGCCTCCAGTGCGCCCTTGTTGGCCGCCTCCATGGCGCCCGGGCCACCGCCCGTGATCACCGCGAAGCCCGCCTCGGCCAGACCGCGGCCCAGCCGGACCCCGATCTCGTACTCCGGTGTGCCCTCCGCGGTCCGGGCCGAGCCGAACACGCTGATCGCGGGCGGGAGTTCGGCCAGCGTGCCGAACCCCTCGATGAACTCCGACTGGATGCGCAGAACGCGCCAGGGATCCGTGTGAACCCAGTCGGCGGGAGCGCGCTCGTCCAGCAGCCGCTGGTCCGTGGTGCTCTTCTGGACCTGATCCCGGCGCCGCAGAACGGGGCCCAGGCGCCGCTCGTCCGGTGGCTGCTTCTTGCCCTCGGGATTGCCGGTTGGCATGTGCACTCCCTTCTCTTGCCGAACGTTCCAGCCCAGCGTAGATCTGCGCGGGTTACCGGCGAAGGAAGCGAACCTGTCCGCCGTGAAACGTCCTGGGTCCGCCTCCCGGGGTGCCGGTCAGCTCGTCAACCAGGCCCGCAGCCGCTCCTCGCCCTCAAGGATCCTGGCCGTGTCCACCCGCTCGTCCCGCTTGTGCGCCAGGTGCGGATTGCCGGGACCGTAGTTGACCGCGGGGATGCCCAGGGCCGAGAAGCGCGAAACGTCCGTCCAGCCGTACTTGGGCCGCGGGGTGCCGCCGACCGCCTCGATGAACGCCGCCGCGGCCGGGTGGTTCAGGCCCGGCAGGGCGCCGCCGCTGTGGTCCTCGACCACGAACTCCTCGACCCCGCAGTCCGCGAAGACCTCGCGGACGTGGGCGACGGCCTCCTCCTCACTGCGGTCCGGGGCGTAGCGGAAGTTGACCGAAACCACGCACTCGTCGGGGATGACGTTGCCCGCCACCCCGCCAAAGATCCCGACCGCGTTCAGGCCCTCCCGGTACTCCAGGCCGTCGATCACCGGGTGGCGCGGCGTGTACTCCGCGAGGCGCCTGAGGATCGGTGCGGCCGCGTGGATGGCGTTGGAGCCCATCCAGCCGCGTGCCGAGTGGGCCCGCTCGCCCTTGGTCTTCAGCAGCATCCGCAGGGTGCCCTGGCAGCCGCCCTCCACCTCGCCGTCGGTGGGCTCCAGCAGCACCGCGAAGTCGCCGCGGAGCCATTCCGGGTGCGCCTCGGCGATGTGCTTGAGGCCGTTCAGCTCGGCGGCGACCTCCTCGTTGTCGTAGAAGACGAAGGTCAGGTCGCGGTTGGGGGCCGGAACCGTGGCCGCGATGCGCAGCTGCACCGCCACACCGGACTTCATGTCGCAGGTGCCGCAGCCCCACAGCACTCCGTCCTCGTCCAGCCGGGACGGCACATTGCCGGCGATCGGGACGGTGTCGATGTGGCCGGCCAGGATCACCCGCTCGGAGCGGCCCAGGTCCGTCCGGGCCACGACGTTGTTGCCGAAGCGGTCCACCGTCAGGTGCGGCAGCTCACGCAGGGCGTCCTCGATCGCGTCGGCCAGCGGCTTCTCCGTGCCGCTCTCCGAGGGGAGGTCGACGAGCCGCGCGGTCAGCCGAGCGGCGTCCAACGTGAGGTCAAGTGTGGTATCGGCCATGCGGTTGACCCTAACCCGCGCATCGTTTCCGCGCCGCCGCCGTGTGCCCTCACCGGTTCTCCGCACCCGGCTCAGCAGCCCCCGCGATCTCAAGTACCTTGTAGACCGTGCGTGCCCCGTCCCTGTCATCCAAGCCCCGTGGCCGTCTCCTTCGGTTCGGGTCGGCCTTCGCCGTCATGCTCGCACTCGTGGGTTACATCTCGTTGCAGTACATCACCGGGCGCGCCGGAGGCCCGGCCTGCGAGGTCGTCTCCGGCAAGGGCGACGGCGCCTCGTACCGGCTCACCCCGGAGCAGGCGAGGAACGCGGCGACGATCGCGGCCGTCGGCACCGGACGCGGTATGCCCGAGCGCGCGGTGACCATCGCACTGGCCACCGCGATCCAGGAGTCGTCCCTGCGCAACATCGACTACGGCGACCGGGACTCCCTCGGCCTGTTCCAGCAGCGTCCCTCGCAGGGCTGGGGCACGCCGGAGGAGATCATGGACCCGACGTACTCGGCGGGGATCTTCTACGACCACCTGGCCAAGGTCCCCGGCTACACGAGGCTGCCGCTCACCGTGGCCGCCCAGCGGGTGCAGCGCAGCGGTTTTCCGCAGGCGTACGCCAAGCACGAGCCGGGCGCGACGCTGCTCGCCGCCGCGCTCACCGGGCGCTCCACGGCCACGCTGACCTGCCGGGGCACCCCCAGCGTCACCCGGTCCGGCGGCGGCCCCGACGCGGTGCGCGCCGCACTGGTACGGGACTTCGGACAGGACGTGATGCAGGAGGTCGGCGCGGAGGTGGACTCCGGCCCGTCGCCCGCGCCCCGCCGGCCCGCGGACGCCAAGGGGCGGACCGTGACGCTGCCCGTGCCGGACGGCACGGCCGCCGCCGGGCGCAGTGCCCGGCAGCGGGGATGGCAGTTCGCGCACTGGGCGGTGGCCAACGCCTCCGCGCTGCACATCGAGCGGGTCTCGTACGCCGGCCACGAGTGGCGGGCGGGAACGGCCGACGGCCGGTGGCGGATGGTGAGGACGCGGGGAGCCGCGGGAGCGGAGCGGGGCGCGGGCGTGGTCCGCATCACCACGGTCAGGCATTGAGGGACGGCCCCGCGGCGCCGGGTGCGTGCTCCCGGCGTGCCGGGCGGTGTCCGCACAGTCCGTGCGGTTCTCGTAGTCCGCGTATTCCGGATACTCCGTATTCCGGGTACTCCGCGTACTCCGCGTACGTCTGCGGGCGCACCCCGCACGTCCGCCCGAGGAGGTGCGCGCCGTCAGCCCAGCCGTGCCGCTGCCGCCGCCACCCGCTCGTCCGTGGCCGTCAGGGCCACGCGGACGAAGGAGGCGCCCGCCGGGCCGTAGAAGTCGCCGGGGGCCACCAGGATGCCCAGGCCGGCCAGGTGGGCGACCGTGTCCCAGCAGGGCTCGTCCCGTGTGGCCCAGAGGTAGAGGCTCGCCTCGCTGTGCTCGATGCGGAAGCCGTGGGAGAGCAGGGCCCGGCGCAGGACGGCGCGACGGGCGGCGTAGCGTTCGCGCTGCTCGTGGACGTGGGTGTCGTCGTTCAGGGCGGCCACCGCCGCCGCCTGGGTGGGCGCCGGGGTCATCATGCCGCCGTGCTTGCGGATCTGGAGCAGCGGGCCGAGGACGGCCGGGTCGCCGACCAGGAAGGCGGCGCGGTAGCCGGCCAGGTTGGAACGCTTGGAGAGGGAGTGGACGGCGACTATGCCGTCGTACGAGCCGCCGTTCACGTCCGGGTGGAGCACCGAGACGGGGTCCGCCTCCCAGCCCAGCTCCAGGTAGCACTCGTCGGACAGGACGAGGACGCCGTGCTCACGGGCCCAGGCGACGATCCGGGTGAGCTCCTCCTTGCTCAGGACCTTGCCCGTGGGGTTGGAGGGCGAGTTCAGCCACAGCAGCTTCAGGTGCGCCGGGTCCAGCTCCGTCGGATCGTCGTAGGTCTCGTGGTCCGCGCGGGCCAGGCGGGCGCCGACCTCGTAGGTGGGGTAGGCCAGCCGCGGGTACGCCACCTTGTCGCCGGGGCCCAGGCCCAGCTGGGTGGGGAGCCAGGCGACCAGCTCCTTGGAACCGACGACGGGCAGGACGTGCCGGTGGGTGAGCCCGCGCGCGCCGAGGCGGCGCTCGGCCCAGCCGGTGATCGCATCGCGCAGTCCGGGCGTGCCCCATACGGTCGGGTAGCCCGGGGAGTCCGCCGCTCCGACCAGTGCCTTCTGGATCAGTTCGGGGACCGGGTCCACCGGGGTGCCGACCGACAGGTCGACGATGCCGTCCGGATGGGCCGCGGCCGTTTTCTTGTACGGCTCCAGCTTGTCCCAGGGAAACACGGGAAGCCGGTCGGAGAGTGCGGACACGGGTTCAGGCTCACTTTCGGTTGCGGCAAACGCCTCGGTCCCGTGCGGCGGTCGGAACGCTCGGGGCGGTCAAGGCCGTACGGGACCGAGGCGGCGCGGTGTGCGGGCCGCTGAGGACTGGATTTACGCCTGCGGCGGCAGGGCGGCGACGATCGGGTGGTCGCGCTCGATCAGCCCGAGCTTGCTGGCACCGCCGGGAGAGCCGAGCTCGTCGAAGAACTCGACATTGGCCTTGTAGTAGTCCTTCCACTCCTCCGGCACGTCGTCCTCGTAGAAGATTGCCTCGACCGGGCAGACCGGCTCACAGGCTCCGCAGTCGACGCATTCGTCCGGGTGGATGTACAAGGACCGCTGGCCCTCGTAGATGCAGTCGACCGGGCACTCCTCGATGCACGCCTTGTCCTTGACGTCAACACAAGGCTGCGCGATGACGTAGGTCACGCTGTCGTTCCTCCTCAATAGGGCGCTGGCGGGCCTCGGCAGGCTCCGCCGCCTGGCGCGCGGGAGCGCGGCGTCGTCGATGCCCGCCCCTAGTATCTCCGTTCCGGTGCATGATCCGAACAGGAGGGGTGGACAGACCCGTGGAAATATCCTCTTCAGGGCACCTCGAGGTCCGTATCACCGCTGCTGACGTGGGTAAACGGGTCTCCGTACGGCGTGTGGCCGACCCCGGCACGCCGGGCGCGAGGTTCACCGACACGGTCGGTGTTCTCACCTCCTGGGACGACGGTGTGCTGGTGATCACACGAAGGAACGGCGAGACCGTCCACATCCTGGAATCCTCCCTGGTCGCGGGCAAGGTCGTCCCGGCCGCGCCGGCCAGGCGCCGGGGTCCGGCCGCCACGTTCGAGGAGCTCGCCCGGGCCGCGGCGCGGGCCTGGCAGCCGCTGGAGAGCGAACGGCTGGGCGACTGGGAGCTGCGGGCCGCGGCCGAGAAGGAGCCGCGCGAGGCCGCTTCGCAGGAGGCGGTGGCCGGGCGGCGGACGGGCTTCACCCGCCGGGCCAACTCCGTCCTGCCGCTCGGCGACCCCGGTCTTCCGCTCGACGAAGCACTGGCCCTCGTACGACGCTGGTACGGCAGGCGCGGCCTGCCCGCGTACATCCAGGCCGCCACCGGAGCCGAGGGCACGCAGGAGATGCTGTGCGCGGAGCTGGAGCGGCGGGGCTGGGTGCGCGAGGTGAGTGCCGAGCTGTGGGTCGGGGCGCTCGCGCCGGTCGCGGACCGGGCCGAGGGCTCCGGGGTCGTGCTGTCCCGTACGGCCGACGAGGCGTGGCTTGCGCGGTACCGGCGCAAGGGGGTGAGCGAGGTGGCCCTGAGGGTGCTGGGCAGCGGCCCGTCGGTGTGGTTCGCGAGCGTGCCCGGCGAGGGTGAGGTGCCCGCGGCGATCGGACGGTGTGTCGTCGACGGGCGGTGGGCGTCCTTCTCCGCCGTCGAGGTGGATCCGGCGCTGCGACGACGGGGGCTCGCCACCACCGTGCTCGCCGCACTCGCCCGCCGGGCCCTCGACGAGGGTGCGTCGGCGGCCTGGTTGCAGGTCGAGACCGACAACACGGCGGCGCGTGCGCTGTACGGCGCGCTGGGTTTCTCCGCGCACCACGCGTACCACCACTACCGCGAGCCGGACCCCGGTCCGGGCACGGTGCCCCAGGACGCTGGTTCCGTCCGGTCGTAGCGATCGTCGTGGAAGAGCACGAGGCTGCCATGCGTTCCCTTGATCCCCCGCCGCCCGAGCGCTCGGCCGAGCTGCGCCGCCGGTTCGCCGAGGAGGTGCGGTCCGAGCGCCCCGATCTGACGACGCTGTGTCTGCTGGTGGGCGCGGAGGGCGACGGCGCGCTGGACGAGGCGGGCATGGACGCGGTGCAGATCGAGCTGGACCGGCTCGCGGGGCTGCTGCCGTACCGGCCGGGCGGGCCGCGGGCCTGGGCCCGGGCGCTGGGCGAGCTGCTGGGCGAGCGGTGCGGCTTCCACGGCTGCGCCGCGGACTACCAGCGTCTGGAGTCCTCGCTGCTGCACAAGGTGCTGGTGCGGCGGCGCGGGCTGCCGATCCTGCTGTCGGTGGTGTGGATGGAGGTCGCGCGGCGGGCGGGCGCGCCGGTGTACGGGGTCGCGCTGCCGGGGCATTTCGTGGTCGGGTTCGGGACTCCGGAGCGGCAGGAGCACGAGCGGGTGCTCGCGGATCCGTTCGACGGGGGACGGGTGCTGACCGGGGCGGACGCGGAGCTGCTGGTGCTGGGGGCCACGGGGGCGCCGCTGCACCCCTCGATGCTGACGCCGGCGACGCCCCTGGAGGTCGTGGCGCGGATCCTGAACAACATCCGGGCCTGGGCGGCCGTGCGGCCCGAGCGGTCGGACGTGGCGCTGTGGGCGGTGGAGCTGTCGCTGCTGCTGCCGTCGCACCCCGCGCGGCTGCGGTACGAGCGGGCGCAGTTGCTGGTGCAGCGGGGGGACTTCCTGCGGGGGGCGGAGGAACTCGACGCCTACGCCGATGTCGTGGCCGCGGTGGACCGGCCCGCGGCCGAGCGGGTGCGGGAGCAGGCGCGCTCCGCGCGGGCGATGCTGAACTGAGGTCCGCGGCCCGCCGCCCGGGCGCCGCGGGGGTTCACCGGCCGGCGAGCGCGGGTTCGCCGCGGCCGGACGCGCCCGCACGGCGGAGCCGCGTGCCGCGGGAGCCCCGCGCCCCTGGCGGGCCGCCCTGCCCGGCGTTCACAGCCAGCCCTTCTCCCGTGCCGTGCGTATCGCCTCGGTTCTGTTGCGGGCCGCCAGTTTCTGGATCGCCGTGGAGAGGTGGTTGCGGACCGTGCCCTGGGAGAGGTGGAAGGCGGCGGCCAGTTCCGCGTTGGTGGAGCCGTCGGCGGCGGCCCGGAGGAGTTCGCGTTCGCGGTCGGTCAGGGGGTTGGCGCCCTCGGCCAGGGCGGCCGCGGCCAGGGTGGGGTCGATGACCCGCTCGCCGGCCAGGACCTTGCGGATCGCCTCCGCGAGCTGGGCGGCCGGGGCGTCCTTGACCAGGAACGCGTCGGCGCCCGCCTCCATGGCGCTGCGCAGATAGCCGGGGCGGCCGAAGGTGGTGAGCACGACCAGTTTCAGCGCGGGGAGCTCCTGGTGGAGCCGGGCGGCGGCCTCGATGCCGGTGCAGCCGGGCATCTCGATGTCGAGCAGGGCCACGTCGACGTCGTGGGCGTGCGCCGCCGCCACGACCTCGTCCCCGCGCGAGACCTGGGCGACGACCTCGATGTCGTCCTCGAGGCCGAGCAGGGCGGCCAGCGCCTCGCGGACCATCGACTGGTCCTCGGCCAGGAGAACCTTGATCGTGCTGCTCATGCCGGGGATCCTACGTCCGCGGCGGGCGTGAGCGGCACGCGGGCGACGAGCCGGAAGCCGTGCTTGACGCGGCCCGCCTCCAGCTGTCCGCCCGCCTTCTGGAGGCGCTCGGTCAGACCCGTCAGGCCGTTGCCGTGCCCCCTCCCGGCACCGCTCGGGCCTCCCGAGCCGTTGTCCTCGACGGAGAGTTCGAGGATCGGGCCGTCCAGGGTCTGGCGGCGGACCACGTTCACCGTGCAGCGGCTCGCGCCGCTGTGCCGTACGACGTTGGTGACCGCCTCGCGCAGCGCCCAGGCGAGGGCGGACTCGCTCTCCTCGGGGACGCCGGTGAGGTCGGGTTCGGCGGGTATGTCCGCGACGACGTCGGCGGCCGTGAGGGCCACCCGGGCGCCCGCCAGTTCGGCGGACAGGCGGGGGCGGCGGTAGCCGCTGACGGCCTCGCGGACGTCCACCAGCGCCTGGCGGCTGACCCGCTCGATGTCGGCGACCTGCTGGGCGGCCTTGTCGGGGTGGTCGGGCAGCATGCGCCCGGCCAGCTCGCTCTTCAGCGTGATCAGGGAGAGGGAGTGCCCGAGCAGGTCGTGCAGGTCGCGGGCGAGGCGCAGGCGTTCCTCGTTGGCGGCGAGCTGGGCGACGGTGGCGCGGGCCTGGCGCAGCTCGACCGTGGTGCGCACGAGTTGCCGTACGCCGGCCATGGAGAAGCCGATGAGGAGGACGAGCATGAGCAGTTGCCAGAAGTCCCTGTCGCCCAGGTGCAGGGCGGTCAGCACCATCACGGCGCCGGTCAGCGGGACCGTCCAGTACACCGCGCCCGAGGGGAGCGCCGCCCCGCAGCAGACCGAGACGTAGACGAACAGGCCGAGCCAGTGCGTGCCGAGCGTGAGGCTCAGCACGAGGGCGAGCATGCCCAGTCCGGCGATCAGTCCGCCGGCGTACCGCTGGTCCATGAGCCGGCCGGTGGGGCGGCCCATGTGGCGGAAGACCAGTGTCAGGTAGACGGTGACGAAGACCGCCAGGCCCGCCCCGCCGGCCACGATGCAGGCGGGGCTGTGGCGGCCGGAGGCCAGGTCGTGCACCGGTGAGCTGAGGAACAGCAGCCAGGTGCCGATCCACAGACCTTTCCGCAGTGTCTCGCGGATGTCGCGCGGGGGCTCCCCCACGCGTACCGGCCGCTCCGCACGGGCCTCTTCCCGCACCCGGTCCTCCCCCCTCCGGTCCTCCGTCCCGACGCTCACGCCTTCAGCGTGTCCTTCCGGTACAGCCACGCCGCGCCGCCCGTGAAGAGGACGAAGGAGACGGCGAGGACGGCGATGTCCTGGGTGTGCGGGGCCCGGCTCTGCTCGATGGCCTGCCCCAGTGCGGCGTACGCGTGGGTGGGCAGCCACTCGGCGATGTCCTGCAGCCACTGCGGGAAGGTGGTCGCCGGCATCCACAGGCCGCCGAGCATCGACAGGCCGAAGTAGACGATCATGGTGATCGGCCGGACCGCGTCACCGGTGGCGAGGTAGCCGATGGCGACCCCGAGGGCGGCGAAGACCAGGCTGCCGGCCCAGATCGCGCCGGTGAGGGCGAGCCACTGCCAGGCGTCGAGGCGTACGTCCTTGGCGGCCGCGGCGACCACGAAGACGACGACGATGGACGGCAGGCTCACCACGGCGGCACCGGCGGTCTTGGCGAGGACGTAGCCGTGCCCGGGCAGGGAGGTCAGCCGCAGCTGCCGCACCCAGCCGCTCTCGCGCTCCTTGGCGATGCGCTCGCTGTTGCCCATGAGCACGGCGGTCAGGGCGCCGAAGGAGGCCATCGAGACCATCATGTACGCCGGCAGGGTCAGGCCGCTGTCGCCGACCTCGGACACGCCGTCCACGCTGCTGGAGGTGATCAGGAACAGGATCGAGGGGTAGAGCACGGAGAAGAACAGGAACTTGCGGTTGCGCAGGGCGCGGACGAGTTCCAGCCTGATGAGATCGTTCACGACTGCCTGGCCTCCTCCGCCTCGGTGAGGGCGACGAATGCCTGTTCGAGCCCGAGCCCGGTGACTTCGAGGTTGCGGGGGTGGACGCCGAGCCCGTACAGGGCGTGGACGGTCGCGTCGGCGTCGGCGGACTGGATGCGAACGGTCTGGCCGGATATGTCGATGGAGGTGATGAAGGGCAGGCCGCGCAGGGCGGTCTCGTCCACCGGGCCCTCGAGGTCGAAGGAGACGCGGCGCACACCCGCCTTGGCCTTGATCTCGGCGGCGGTGCCGTCGGTCAGCAGCCGGCCCCGGTGCAGGACGAGCACCCGGTCGGCGACGGCGTCGGCCTCCTCCAGGTAGTGGGTGGCGAACAGGACCGTGCGGCCCTGGTCGGCCTGCTCGCGCATGGTCGCCCAGAAGGCCTGGCGGGCGGAGACGTCCATGCCGGTGGTCGGCTCGTCCAGGACGATCAGGTCGCTGTCGCCGGCGGTGGCGAGGGCGAAGCGGACGCGCTGGGCCTGGCCGCCGGAGAGCTTGTTGACCTTGCGGTCGGCGATCTTGGAGATACCGGCCCGGGCCAGCACGTCGTCGACCTCGTACCGCCTGGGGTGCAGGGCGCAGGCGAGCCGCACCAGTTCGGCGACGGTGACCTCCTCCATCAGCCCGCCGCTCTGCAGCATGGCGCCCACCCGGCCGGCGACGATCGCCTCGCGCGGGCTGGTGCCGAACACCCTGACCGTGCCGCTGTCGGGGCGCTTCAGCCCGAGCAGCAGGTCGAGGGTGGTCGACTTGCCCGCGCCGTTCGGGCCGAGCAGGGCCACGGTCTCGCCCGGGTGCAGGGTGAGGGTCAGCCCGTCCACGGCCCGTACGTCGCCGTAGCTCTTGGTCACCTGGTCGAACCCCACCACCGGGGTCGTGGTGACGGTCTTCGCTGTCGTCGTCATGGCCGTCATGCTGGCCGAGGGGCGGAAACGCCCGCCAGTGTCGGCGGTCCTGACTGCCGGATGACAAATGTCATGCGTACGGGGTGACACGACGCGAGGGCACCCTCGTCCGTGCGGACCGGGTGCCCTCGCGCGGCGCGGGCGGCGGCTCCGTGCGTCCGGGCCGGCCCGGGGGTCAGCTCGGGTCCGTCTCGATGACGACGTCCCGGTCGGTCTTGCTCACCAGGGCCTTGCGCAGAGCGCCGTACACGTCCTGGGGGGTGACGGGGGTCTTCTCCCCGGTGCCCCGGGTGATCAGCACGCCGTCGAAGGCCTTCCCGTAGAGCTCCTCGAGCACCTTCAGGTCGGGGCTGTCGACGAGCTTGCCGTTCACGGCCTTCACCCTGAGGAACTTCCACAGGGACTTCTGCGGGCTGAACTCGATGAAGTGGGTCGCGTCCGTCCGCGCGATGACGTTGGCCGACATCGCGGGCTCCGCGAACTCCTCCATCATCCGGTCGACCTCGGCGTCGGAGACCGTGGGCTGCTGGGTGGTGGTGGGCAGCCGGACCGGTGCGGCCGAGCCCGTCTCCACCTGGGTGCGGTACGCCTGCCGGATCGCCTCGGTCGAACGGGCCGCATCGATGCCCTTGCCCGGCTTGCCGTAGACGGGGACGGCCTTGCCGGACTCGAACTTGATGCCGCCCTCGACCACCGAGCCGGCACCGCCCGAGACGTCCTTCAGGGCGGCCTGCAGCTTCTCCTCGTCGACCGGCATGCGCGGCTCGACCTCGCGCTGGTTGCCGAACAGGGAGCCGATCACGGAGACGGGGTTGTAGTCGCTCTTCGCCGCCGCGCTGGCCGTGGCCTGGGTGTCGAACTGGAGGCCGGCCTGGTCCGGCTTGAGGGTGACCGTCTTGCCGTCGACCGACAGCTTCAGCGGCTGGTTCATCCGCTCGCCGAAGGCCCTGTCGAGCTTCTTCACCGCCTCGTCGCGGGTGCCGCCGCCGATGTCGACGCCGAGCACGGTGGTGCCCTTGGGCACGTCGGAGCGGTTCATCAGCAGCCCGGCGCCGTAGGCGACCCCGGCCACGAGGACCACGCCGCCGACGAGCAGGGGCAGCTTGCCGCGGCCCTTCTTCCGGGCGGCCGTGGAGGCGGCGGTGTCGTCCTGGTCCTCCCCGGGCGCCCCCGGCGGGGTGTGCCCGAAGGAGCCGGGGCCGTCGTCGAACGGCTCGCCCACGCCGGGGGTGATGACCGGCATGTCACGGGTGGTGTCCGCCTGGGCGCCGTGCCTCCGCGCACCGGGACGCGGTGCGGGCTTCTGCGGGGTGAGGACCGCGGTGTCGTCGCTCAGCCCGCCTCCCGGACGTGCGTACGGGCCGGGAGCGCCCGGGGCGCCGGGAGCACCGCCCGGGTGTCCCGCGGGTCCGCCGGCGGTGTTCGGCCGCAGCCGGCCGTCGCCGGTGACCGGGCCGCCGGTCGGGCCCGCGGGTCCCTGGGGACCGCCCGGCCCGCCGGGGCCGTCGAAGCCGCCGGGAGCGCTCTGTCCGGCATGTCCCCTCTGCCCGGTCTGCCCGGCCTGTCCGGTCTGCCCGCTCTGCTCGTCCTGGAACTCCTGGAAGTCCTGGAAGTCGGGGCGCAGCACCGGCAGTGACTCGGTCACGTCGAGGGAGTCGGTGCCGCCGCCGTGGCCGGGGGCGACGGGGCCGCCGGTGGCGCTGGGCAGCCCGGTGCTCTTGGCGGAGCCGGCTCCGGGGCGGGCTCCGGGGCGGGCGCCGGAGGAACCCGCGCCCAGGGGTCCGCTCCCCGTGCCGGAAGGACCCGTACGGGAAGGACCGGTACCGGACGTGCCCGTACCGGAGGGACCCGTGCCGGGCCCGCCCGCCGTGGACGAACCGGCGGACGATCCGGTTGTGTTGGCCGCATCCCCGCTCTGACCGCTCTTTTTCACCGGGAACTTGCGAGGCGCGAACCAGTCGCTGACCGTCTTCTCCTCGGGCTGCGCCGGGGGTTCGGCGGCCGGCTCCGCGGGGGACGTGGTCTCCGGTGCGGCCGGCGTCTGCTGCGTCTCGCTGGCGGTGCCCGCCTCGGCGGTGTCCTCGGCCTTGGCCTCGGAGACGGGCTTGCGCACGACCACCGGAGGAATCGGCCTGGAGCCGGGGATGTTGATCCGGATCCGGGTCGTCAGCGTGGTCTCGGTCTTGCGCTCCTCCGGCCGCGCGGCCGAACGCCCCGCGTCCGCACGGTCGTCGGACACCGCCGGGATGCCGTACGGCGGGGTTCCCGATGGGTAGGCGGGTCCGCCGCGCCCGTTGGGCCCGGAGGACGAGGTGTCAGTTTCACGACTCAAGTCAGGTTCTCCCGGTTGGCTCCGCCGCCCGTCATGACCTCACTGCGGGCGGCTCGGCGGCGCGCACCACCATACTGGCCACTTCCGGCCTGTTTCCCGGGACCGCCGGGGAAACGGGCACCGGCCCTCAGGGGTGGTGCAGGAGGAAGTGGTACGTCACTTGCCGCGTCGGACGCCACCGCCGTCGGGCTGCCGCCCGAGTCCCACGGTGGCGCATATCACAGCAAGAGCCATGCCGCCGAGCAGGAAGACATAGGAACCGCCGCCGGCCGCGAACATGAAGTCCCCTTCCGGACGGCTGGTGGTGAGCAGGACGATCATGACAACCCAGCCCGCGGCACCCGCCACCGCCCCGCCCTTGCTGCCCATGGCCCTCGCCCCGCCCAGGAAGAGCCCGGCGGCACCGGCGAGTGCGAGCAGCAGCCCACCGGGGAACCAGGCGGACTGCACGAGCGCCCCCGCGGCCCCGGTCACGGCACCGAGCAGGACGAGCCCCAGGTAGGCGAGGATCCGTCCGGCGGAGGGAGGCTTGAGAGGCTGCGCGAGCGGGGATCCCGGTCCGGCCGAACTCACGACGCCACCTCCTCGGTCCCCTCGATCCCGGCGATCCCGGCGAACAGATCGGTCTCCACCTCACCAGCCCGTTCCCCGCGCACCAGCTCGTAGTACTCGGTGGTGAAAACGGGCTGGGCAAGCTTATTGGACAGCGCGAAGTACGGTTCGGCCACCTCGATCTGGGTGGCGTGCGCCCGCATGGCGGCGGCCTTGGCGGCGGCGTACGCGGTCCCGTCGATCCGTGTGGTGACGCGCTCGTCGTCGACGACACCGGGAACGTCGCCGACGGTGGCGGGCGTGTCGAACGGCAGCCCGGGCAGCTCGTCCTTGAGCCGGGCGAAGGCGGCCTCGGCCACGGAGCGCGGCACCCGGTTCCAGTAGACCTTGGCGATCCGCCAGGGCTCCCCGAGGCCGGGCCGTACGGCGGGGTCGGCGGCCAGGTCGACGGCGCGCATGGCGATGCGGTGGGCCTGGATGTGGTCGGGGTGGCCGTAGCCGCCGTTGTCGTCGTAGGTGACGAGGACCTGGGGCCGCACCTCGCGGATCACGGCGACGAGGTGCTCGGCGGCCTGGTCGACGTCGGCCTGCCAGAGACAGCCGGGGTCGTCGTTGTCGGGCAGTCCCATCATCCCGGAGTCCTGGTACCGCCCGGCCCCGCCGAGCAGCCGGACGTCCTCCACCCCGAGCTCCCGCATGGCCGCGGCCAGCTCCTGCCGCCGGTGGGCCCCGAGAGCGGCCCCGTTCAGATGCCACAGCTCGGCCGGGATGACCTCGCCCCGCTCCCCCAGCGTGCAGGTCACCAGGGTCACCTGGGCGCCCTCGGCGGCGTACCGCGCCATGGTCGCCCCGTTGTTGATCGACTCGTCGTCGGGATGCGCGTGCACCAGCATCAGCCGTCGAGGGGCCCGTTCCGTCATGGGACCACCCTACGAGGAGCCGGGCCCTGCCCGGCACGGACATCGGCGACGGCCTCCGAGAGATGAGCCACGTCCGGCCTCGGCGGACCGGCTCCGGCCGTGGCCCGCGGTCACGCGTCCGGAGCCGCCCGGACGGCGGTCCCGCACCTCCCGGACGCCTCACGCCCCGCGCGGTACGGCCTCCGGCTCCTCCGGCCGCAGGTCACGATCCTGCCGGCCCAAGTCCGTGTGCCGCCGGCCGGAGTCCGTGTGCTCGGCCGCGAGCTGTTCGAAGGTGGTGCCCGCGAGCAGCCGGTCGAGTGCCTCCACCAGGTGGGGGCACTCCCGGGCCGGGTGCTCGGCCGGGCACCTGAGCGCATGGGTGAGGAAGTCCTTGGCCCCCTGAGCCCGGGAGATCAGCTCCTCCAGCTCCGCGATCTGCTCGCCGACCGTCGCGCGCCACCGCCCGCTCGCGTCGTCCAGCACGGCGGCGGCCGTGTGCAGACGGATGCCCAGCCGCTGGGCGATCCGGAGGAACGCCAGGCGGCGCATCTCCCGCAGACCGTAGACCCGCTTTCCGTTCACTCGTGCCGCCGGTCGCACGAGGCCACGCTCCTCGTAGTAGCGCAGGGCCGAGGTCCGCATGCCGAGTCGCCTGGCGGCCTCACCGATGGGAATCAGGTCCATGCCCTCATGTGACTTCAAGCCGGCTTGAAGCGGGAGCCTGGGCGCATGGAGAGCACGACGCCCTGGACCCTGGGGAAACCGACCCGTTCGCCGTTCGCGGTGCCGAACGGGCTGTCCGGCCGGCTCGCCGGCCGCATCATGCTGTGGACGAACAGGCAACGGGAGCTGCTCGACCTGCTCGACGTCCAGGCGGGAGAGCAGGTCCTGGAAATCGGCTACGGCCCCGGCGGATTGATCCGTCTGCTGCGGCAAACGCCCGCACGGCGGATCTGCGGTGTCGACCCCTCTCCGCAGATGCGCGACCTGGCCGCACGGCCGCACAGGGCGGAGATCGCCGCGGGACGGATCGACCTGCGGCTGGGCACGGCCGAGCGCACGGGCTTCGCCGACGCGGAGTTCGACTGCGTGGTCTCGGTGAACAATGTGGCGATCTGGCCGGATCTCCGGGCAGGACTGAGCGAGATGCACCGGGTGACCCGCACCGGAGGGCGGGTACTGATCGCCTGGCACGGCGGAACGCGGCCCTCCCGCATCGCCCGCGGCCTCGTCCTGCCGCCGGACCAGGCCGCCCGGATCGAGCAGGAGCTGCGCGACCTCTTCTCCACTGTCACACGCCACGAGACGACCACCCTCACCGTCTGGTCCGCCGTCCGCTGACCGGGCGCTGCCACCGCTCCGGCCAAGCTCACCCTTGCCGGACGTCCTCCTGGAGCTCGGTCCGGCAGTCACGGCAGCGGCCGGGTTCGGGAGCGCGGAAGGCGCGGTCGCAGCCGGGGCACTCCTGGAGCGGATGGCGTACCGGCGGCGGAGTGGCCGGGGTGCGGAGCGGAGGCAGGGGCGGAAGCTGGGCCGTGAGGCGGTGGGCCAGGAAGGCCGCGGGACGGCGCAGGCCCTCGGGCGGGAGGTCGGCGGTCAGGGCGTGGCGTACGGCCGCCGGGCTCACCTCGCGCTCCAGCCAGGCGGCGACACCCGGGGCCAGGTGCGCGGTGTCGCAAGAGGAGAGAAGCAGCCGGGGGTCGTGGCGGCGCAGGCCCGCGAGAAGATCGGTGGCCGCCTGGAGAAGCGCGGGAGCGGGGTACGCGGGGCGGGGAACGGCGGGGAGCGGCTTGCGGGACGCCCGCTTCTCGCGTGCCCTGCCCGTCCTGCCCGTCTCGCACGTCGCCTGCTGTTCACGCTTCTCGTGCCGCGGCGGCGCCTCTGCCGGGTGGGCCGGTCGGACCGGTCGGTCGGGAGCGGCGTCGGGCACGGCGGCGTGGTGGCGGCGGGCCGCGGCCGGCTGGTTGCAGGAGATCGTCCGCGTGACGATACGGCCGCCGGACACGCGCTCGCGGACGCGGCGCAGATAGCCGTGGGCCTCCAGCTCACGCAGCGCGGCGGCGATACGGGTGGCTCCCTCGGGGAAACGCGCGGCGAGGCTCTTGATGTCGACGCGGGCGCCCTGCTGGAGCGACTGGAGATGCACGGCGAGGCCGATCGCGAGCAGCGACAGCTCGGGATGCTGGGCCAGGTGGTTGCCGATCACCGTGAAGCGGCTGGTGTGACGGATGTTGTCGTGCACCAGGCCGCCGGTGTGGTGACCCCGGTTCGGGCGTTTGTCGTCCGCAGTACGGGACTGGGCGTGCGGGAGCACGCTAGGGTTCTGGGTACCCATCAGGAAGGTCCTTTCTTCCTTGGTGGTCAGGCCCTCGCCCCGGGATGGCAGTCCCAGCGGGGGCCGTCGCATGTGTACGGTCGCGTTGCTTGTTGCGCCGAGCGTAGGGCTGCCAGGGGCTGCGAAAGCCAGCCGATCCAGGCAGGTTCACCCGCCCGAGTGAGCGCGCTCCCTGGGAGGACGGGTGGGGCTTGGTGGGGTTCTTTCTCCCCTGTCGTTCCTTTTGTTTTCAGTCGCCGACGGCACCGGAGCGCGTGGAAGCGAGTTCCGGTGCCGTTGCCACGGCTGATGGACGAGCGGCCGGCGGGCGGGAAGGCCCGCCCCTCGGCTGGAGCCCCGTGCGCGCACGCCGCGCCCTCACCCGGCCTGCCGTCAGGACGGGAGCCGCAGTTCGGCCCAGACCGTCTTGCGCGGGAAGCGTTCCTCGGCGACGCCCCAGCGGTCGGCGAGGGCCTCCACGAGCAGCAGACCACGGCCCGACTCGGCGTCCGTGCCCGGCTCCCGGGGCTCCGGGCGGCGGTCACTGCGGGTGTCGGTGACCTCGATGCGGAGGGTGCCGCCGACCACATAGAGCGTCAGGCGGAAGCTGCGGCCGGGAACCCGGCCGTGGGTGACCGCGTTCGCCGCCAGCTCCGCCACGATGTGGCTCGCCGTCTCGACCGGGAGCTCCCACGCGCGGAGCTGGTCGGCGGCGAGCAGCCGGGCCAGGCGGGCGCCTCGCGGGGTGGACGACAGAAGCACGCTGAAGTGGGGAACGTCGGTGTCGACGAGTGGGGCTGTGGTCTCGGCAGTTTCCTGATTCACGTCACTCAGCGTGGCCATGCGCCCCTACCGTGATGAGTAATCAATCCACCACGTAGAGCGACTGTCCATGGCTTGTCCGGTGCTGTCCAAGCTGTCGCCGGCGTTTCTACGGGTACGGCACAGCACGACGAAGGAGCACACATGTCGGTGGACGGCGAGGTGGTACGGCCCCGGATCGACGCGGAGACGACGGACGAGCCGGGGTGGGAGGTGGACCCGGAGGACCACTGGGCACTCGCCGTCGTGGCCACCGTGGGACGGCAGTTGAGGCTGCGACGGGAAGCGGTCGGAATGCGCGTCGCGGAGTTCAGCGCGGCCATCGGCTACGGCGACGACCTGGTCTACAAGATCGAGAGCGGAAAGCGGATCCCCCGGCCCGAGTATCTGGACGCGGCAGACAGGATCCTGAACGCCGACGGGCTCGTCTCAGCGATGAAAGAGGACGTGGAGAAGGTCCGGTACCCGAAAAAGGTTCGGGCCCTCGCACAGTTGGAGGCGCGGGCGGTTGAGCTTCAGCTCTACGACCCCCTGAACATCCACGGGTTGTTGCAGACACCGGAGTACGCGCAAGCGCTGTTTCAAATGCGGCGGCCTGTCCATGCCGCAGAAGATGTGGAACGAGGCGTGGCCGCACGCATGGCCCGCAAAGCCGTATTCGAGCGAGATCCCGCACCTGAACTCAGCTTCGTTCAGGACGAGTGGACGCTTCGGCGGCCTCTCGGAGGCAGAGCGGTGATGCGCCGACAGCTCGAACACCTGCTGGAAGTGGGGAAACTGCGGAACGTCGAGATCCAAGTGATGCCAATGGACCGCGAAGAGCACGCCGGAGTGGACGGAGGGATCGAAGTGCTGAAGTTCGAGGACGGCACAGGGGTGGGTCGCTCGCCCGGAATCGCCAACGGCCGACCGGTCAGCGATCTGCGGCAGCTTCGTATCCTGGAGTTGCGGTATGGCATCATCCGGGCGCAGGCTCTCACACCCCGTGAGTCGACTGCCTTGATCGAGCAACTGCTGGGGGAGACATGAGCCGCACGACCTCATCCAGGGACACCTCTGATCTGACGTGGTTCAAGAGCAGCTACAGCAGCGGGGCAGAAATCGACTCCTGCGTGGAAGTAGCGCTGGACTGGTTCAAAAGCAGCTACAGCGACGGCAATGAAGGTGACTCTTGCGTGGAAGTGGCTGGGAGTTGGTTCAAGAGCAGCCACAGCAGCAGCAGTGAGGGTGACTCCTGCGTGGAGATCGCCACCGAGCCCCGCACGGTCCATGTCCGCGACTCCAAGAACATCGACGGCCCCCGGCTCACACTGACGCCGGAGGCCTGGACCCACTTCGTGGCGTACGCCTCCCAGAGCTGATCGCAGAACTGACGTCTACTCGGCCGGGGCACGGGCGACAGCGGCGTCCCGGCCGACGCGCTCCCTCACGGCCTGCTGGAAATGGGCGCACTGGGTGACGTCCTCGTGCTCGCAGCCCAGGGCGCACTCGACAAGGGCCAGGGATGCCTGCGCGGCCGCGATGCGGGAGCGCAGCGCCTCGGTCTCCTCGCGCAGGACGCTCCGCCGCTCCACGGCATCGGCGGCCCCGATCAGTGAACAGACGGCATCGAGGGAGAGCCCTGCCCGGCGCCTCCGTGCACGGCTACCGGGCCGACAAGGTGTTCCACGAGCCGGCCGAGCCGGAGCGGGCGTTGGAGGAGGCCCGCAGGGTTCTCGTGCCCGGAGGGCGGATCCTGCTGGTCGGCCCGGACTGGGACACCCTCGTCATCGACTCCGACGATCCGGCCCTCACCCGCACCCTCGTGCACGCCCGCGCCGACCCGATCACCAACCCACGTGCTGCCCGCCGCTGTCGCACCCTGCTGCTGAACGGCCGCTTCCGCGACGTGACGGTCGAGGTGCACACAAGCGTGTACACCGGACCGGAGATGATGCCCCTGCTTGCCGGTCTGGCCGGAGCAGCCTGCTCCACCGGTGCCGTCACCCGCGAGCAGGCGGACGGCTGGAGCGCCGAGCAGCGTACACGTGTCAACGCCGACCGCTTCTTCCTGGCGCTGCCGGTGTTCACGGCAGCGGCGACCCGGTGAGGCGACGCTCATCCGGCCCGGGCACGGACCGGAGCCCCGTGTCCACGCGTCGCCGTCCCTTGATGCCGACCCGTTGTCACTCCGCCGGGCCGGCGGTGCCGGACGCCCGGGTCAGGCGTGTTGAAGGGCGAGGGTGAAGCCCGCCCTTCGGGGCGTCCGGGCCGGCGGGTCAGAACTTGATACTGCCGATCATCCCCGCGATGTTCGAGGTCACTTCGCTGATCGTCGGTGCGACCGTGGAGGAGGCGAGATAAAAGCCCAGGAGCATGCACACGACCGCGTGACCGGCTTTGAGGCCGGACTTCTTGATCAGTAGGAAGACGATGATCGCCAGCAGCACCACCACCGAAATCGAGAGTGCCACGGCGGCTCACCTCCAAAGGTCCCCAGGACTCGGGGTGTCGGGGGTAACGGGGGTCGGACTATGAGGGGCAGATAAATCCACACAGGGGGCAGCAGGTTCATACCCACTATGCGCTAACGATCATAACTATCCGCACGTGCGCATCGGGTGGCGCACGGCCGCACAAGGGGGCGCATGGCCAATATGGTCTTGGCATGACGACAGAGCCTGTCTCCTTCCCCCGACGGCATGCCCGCACCCAGCGATTCACCCTCGGCGCGCCGCGTGCGTTCACCGTGGCGCCCGACGCCTCCCGCGTGGTGTTCCTGCGGTCCGGGTCCGGCACGGACCGGGCCAACGCGCTGTGGGTGCTCGACCTGGCGAACGGTCAGGAGCGTGTGGCCGCCGACCCCCGTGCCCTTCTCGGCGGCGCCTCCGAGCACCTGTCCCCCGAGGAACGGGCACGCCGGGAGCGAACGCGCGAGGGCGGCGCCGGCATCGTCGGCTATGCCACCGACACAGCCGTGGAGTTGGCGTCTTTCACCTTGTCAGGTCGGCTTTTCACCGCCGAGCTGCGGGCGGGCACCACACGTGAACTGACCGTTCCCGGGCCGGTGATCGACCCCCGTCCCGCCCCCGACGGGCGGCATGTCGCCTATGTCTCCGGCGGCGCTCTGCGGGTCGTGGGCGCCGAGGGGGAGGGCGACCGGGCGCTCGCCGAGCCGGAGAAGGAGGGTGTCACCTACGGTCTCGCGGAGTTCATCGCGGCCGAGGAGATGCACCGTCACCGGGGCTTCTGGTGGGCGCCGGAGTCGGACCGGCTGCTCGTGGCGCGGGTGGACGACACACCGGTGCGGCAGTGGTGGATCTCCGATCCGGCGCACCCCGAACGGGAGCCGAGCCGGGTCCGCTACCCGGCCGCCGGTACCGCCAACGCGGAGGTACGGCTGTTCGTCCTTGACGTGAAAGGGAGCCGTACGGAGGTCGTCTGGGACCGGGACCGCTACCCGTATCTGGCTCATGTGCACTGGTCAGAGGCCGGGGCGCCGCTGTTGCTCGTACAGGCGCGCGATCAACGCAGTCAGCTGTATCTGGCCGTGGACCCCGACACCGGGGCCACGCGCATGGTGCACGCCGACGAGGATCCAACTTGGCTTGATCTTTTCCCCGGGGTTCCGTGCTGGTCCCCCTCCGGACAGCTCGTCCGGATCGAGGACGAGGGCGGTGCGCGGGTGCTGGCGGTCGGCGAACGTCCGCTCACCGGAGCGCAGTTGCATGTGCGGGCCGTGCTGGACGTGTCGGACGACGACGTGCTGGTCTCCGCCTCGGCCGGGGAGGAGGCCGCCACGCCCGAGATCGGCGAGGTGCATGTCTACCGGGTCAACGAACTCGGCGTGGAGCGGGTGAGCCAGGAGCCCGGTGTGCACTCCGCCGTCCGCGCCGGGGGTGTGACCGTGCTCGTCTCCGCGACGCCCGACCGGCCCGGCGCCCGGGTGCGGGTGCTGCGCGAGGGCCGGACGGTGGCCACCGTCCGGTCCCACGCGGAGGATCCCGGGCTGTCTCCCCGCGTGACCCTCACTCAGGGGGGCGCACGCCGAATTCCGTGCGCCGTGCTCATGCCTACGGACTACTCCGGCGATACGCCTCTCCCCGTGCTCATGGATCCGTACGGCGGTCCGCACGGCCCCCGGGTGCTCGCCTCGCACAACGCGTATCTCACCTCCCAGTGGTTCGCCGACCAGGGCTTCGCGGTGATCGTCGCCGACGGCCGGGGCACCCCGGGCCGCTCCCCCGCCTGGGAGAAGGCCGTCCACCACGACTTCACGGTCACCCTCGACGACCAGATCGAGGCCCTGCACGACCTCGCGAAGACCCATCCGCTCGACCTCGGCCGGGTGGCGATCCGGGGCTGGTCCTACGGCGGCTACCTGGCGGCCCTGGCCGTGCTGCGCCGCCCGGACGTCTTCCACGCGGGCATCGCGGGCGCCCCGGTCACCGACTGGCGGCTGTACGACACCCACTACACCGAGCGGTACCTGGGCGACCCGGCCGCGCACCCGGAGGTGTACGCCCGCAGCTCCCTGGTCACCGACGACGGGCTGTCCGACCCTGCCGAGCCGCACCGGCCGCTGATGATCGTGCACGGTCTGGCCGACGACAACGTGGTGGTCGCCCATGCCCTGCGGCTGTCCTCCGCGCTGCTCGCGGCCGGCCGCCCGCACGAGGTGCTGCCGCTGTCCGGGGTCACCCATATGACTCCGCAGGAGCAGGTCGCCGAGAATCTGCTCCTGCTCCAGGTGGACTTCCTCAAGCGCTCCCTGGGACTTCGCTGAGCATCCGTTCAGTGCGTCTCCGAGCCGCCGTCCCCGTCGGCGTCCGGCTCCCCGGGCGGCACCACCCGCCGCTCCGCCGCGAAGTGGCACGCCGAGTCGTGCGCGGCCGGTCCGGCGCCGTGGCGGAACTGCGCGGGCACCGCCAGCGGCGGCACCTCCAGCGCGCAGCGCTCCCGCGCCTTGAAGCAGCGGGTGCGGAAGCGGCAGCCGGAGGGGATGTCCGCCGGGGACGGCACATCGCCCGAGAGGATGATCCGGTCCCGGCGGTCCCGGGCGTCCGGATCGGGCACGGGGACGGCGGACAGCAGCGCCTGGGTGTAGGGGTGCGTGGGATGCTCGTAGATCTGCTCGTCCGTGCCGATCTCGACGATCCTGCCGAGGTACATCACCCCCACCCGGTCGGAGATGTGCCGCACGACCGACAGGTCGTGCGCGATGAAGACGTAGGACAGGCCGAACTCGTCCTGCAGCCGCTCCATCAGGTTGATCACCTGCGCCTGCACGGACACGTCCAGGGCGGAGACCGGTTCATCGGCGACGACGATCTCCGGGCGCAGGGCCAGTGCCCGGGCGATGCCGATGCGCTGACGCTGCCCGCCGGAGAACTGGTGCGGATAGCGGTTGACGTAGTCCGGGTCGAGGCCGACCACGTCCAGCAGCTCCCGCACCTTCCGGCGCCGGTCGCCCTTCGGGGCCGCCTCGGGGTGGATCTCGAAGGGCTCGCCGATGATGTCGCCCACCGTCATCCGGGGGTTGAGCGAGGTGTACGGGTCCTGGAACACCATCTGGATGTTGCGGCGCACCGCCTTCAGGGCCCTGCCGGACAGCTGGGTGATGTCCTCGCCCCGGTAGCGGATCCCGCCCGCCGTGGGCCGCTCCAGGCTGCACAGCAGCCTGGCGACCGTCGACTTGCCGCAGCCGGACTCGCCCACGATGCCCAGGGTCTCGCCCCGGCCGAGGGTGAAGTCCACGCCGTCGACCGCCCTGACCGCGCCGATGCGCTTCTTGAACAGGACGCCCCGGGTCAGCGGGTAGTGCTTGACGAGCCCGCTCACCTCAAGGACCGGCTCGGCCATCCAGGCACTCCCTCCAGAAGTGGCAGGCGCTCGCGCGGGTTCCGGAGACCTCGTACAGGGGCGGTACGTCCGTCCGGCACACCTCCCGGGCCAGGGGGCAGCGGGGGTGGAAGGCGCAACCGGGCGGAAGGGACCGCGGGTTGGGCGGCATCCCCCTGACGACGCGGAGCCGCCGGCCCTTGTGGTCCAGGCGCGGGACCGAGTCCAGCAGTCCGCGGGTGTACGGGTGCGCGGGCGCCCGGTAGAGGTCGTGCACCGGCGCCGACTCCACGATCCGGCCCGCGTACATCACCGCGATCCTGTCGGCGACGTCGGCGACCACGCCCAGGTCGTGGGTGATGAGGATCAGGCCCATCCCGTGGGCGCGCCGGAGCTCGGCGAGCAGGTCCATCACCTGGGCCTGGACGGTGACGTCGAGCGCGGTGGTGGGCTCGTCGGCGATGATCAGGTCGGGCTCCAGGGCCAGCGCCATGGCGATCATGACGCGCTGGCGCATGCCGCCGGAGAACTGGTGCGGGTAGTCGCGCACCCGCCGGGCGGCGGCCGGGATGCGGACCCGGTCCATCAGCTCCACCGCCCTGGCGCGGGCGTCCTTGCGGGACATGCCCCGGTGCACGGTGAACAGCTCGCCGATCTGGTCGCCGACGGTCAGCACGGGGTTCAGGGCGGACAGCGCGTCCTGGAAGATCATCGCCATCCGGGCGCCCCGGAACCTCCGCCGCTGCTCCTCCTTCAGCGTCAGCAGGTCCGTGCCGCGGAAGAGGACCCGGCCGCCGCCGATCCGGCCGGGCGGGATGTCGAGGATGCCCATGATCGCCTGCGCGGTGACGGACTTGCCGGAGCCGGACTCCCCCAGCACCGCGAGCGTCTCGCCCGCGTCCACCGCGTACGTGACCCCGTTGACGGCGTGGGCGATCCCGTCCCGGGTGCGGAACTCCACGTGCAGATCGCGGACTTCGAGCAGCACGGTGCCGTCACCTCAGCCTCGGGTCGAGGGCGTCGCGCACCGCGTCGCCGAGCATGATGAAGGCCAGGACCGTGAGCGCGAGGGCTCCGGCGGGCCACAGCAGGGCATGCGGGGCGTTGCGGACATAGGGGGAGGCGGCGGAGATGTCGACGCCCCAGGAGACACTGGGCGGCTTCAGCCCGACGCCGAGGTAGGACAAGGTGGCCTCCAGCGCGATGTACGTGCCGAGCGCGATGGTGGCGACGACGATCACCGGGGCGACGGCGTTGGGCGCGATGTGCCGCAGCAGGACGCGGGCGGGGGAGGCGCCCAGGGCGCGGGCGGCCTGGACGTAGTCGTGCTGGGTGACGGTGATGACCGAGCCGCGGGCGATGCGGAAGACCTGCGGCCAGCCGAGCAGCACGATGAACCCGACGACCGGCCAGACGGTGTCGCTGGTGATGACGGACAGCAGGACGAGACCGCCGAGGACGACGGGGATGGCGAAGAAGACGTCGGTGATCCGGGACAGGACGGCGTCCCCGATCCCGCCGAAGAACCCGGCGAGCCCGCCCAGCACCGAGCCCAGGAGCGCGACCCCGAGCGTGGCGCACACGCCGACCGTGACGGAGGTGCGGGCGCCGTGGACGGTGCGGGTGTAGACGTCGCAGCCCTGGCCGTCGAAGCCGAAGGGGTGGCCGGGCGCCGGGCCGTCCTGGGCCCGGGCCAGGTCGCAGGCGAGGGGGTTGCCCGGGGCGATCAGGGACGGCCGGATCGCGATGACGACCAGGAAGCAGATCACCAGCGCGGAGACGAGGAAGACGGGGTTGCGGCGCAGGTCGCGCCAGGCGTCGGACCACAGGGAGCGGGGCCGTCCGCCCGGGGCGCCCGGGGGACGCGGTGCGGCGGGTCCGGTGCCCCCGGGGCCGTCCGGCGCCCGTTCCAGGCCGCGCGCCTCGCTCGCCGCGAGGTCCATCGCGCCGCCCGTGCCGGTCCCGGCGACGGCCTGCCCGGGCTCGTCGGGTCGCCGCTCAGGCATAGCGGATCCTCGGGTCGAGCACGGCGTACAGCAGGTCCACGAGCAGGTTGGCGGCCAGGAAGACCAGGACGAGGACGGTGACGAAGCCGACGACGGTCTGGGTGTTCTGGCGGAGGATGCCCTGGTAGAGCTGGTAGCCGACGCCGTGGATGTTGAAGATGCGCTCGGTGACGATGGCGCCGCCCATCAGGGCGCCGATGTCGGTGCCGATGAAGGTGACCACGGGGATGAGCGAGTTGCGCAGCAGGTGCCGCACGACGATCCGGCGGCGGGGCAGCCCCTTGGCGACGGCCGTGCGGATGTAGTCGGAGCGCCGGTTCTCGGCGAGGGAGGTACGGGTCAGCCGGGTGACGTAGGCGAGGGAGACGGAGGCGAGGACCAGGCCGGGCACGATCAGCTCGCCGAGGGCCGCGTCCGGGGAGACGGAGGGTGTGATCCAGCCCCACTGGACACCGAGCAGCAGTTGCAGCAGCAGGCCGGTGACGAAGGTGGGGACGGCGATGACGACGAGGGTGAGGACGAGGACCGAGGTGTCGACGGGCCGGCCGCGGCGCAGCCCGGTCACCACGCCGAGCGTGATGCCGACGACGATCTCGAAGAAGATCGCGACGGCGGTCAGCCGGAGGGTGACGGGGAACGCCGACGCCATCAGCTCGAGGACGGGCCGGCCGTTGAACGCCGTGCCGAAGTCACCGGTGAAGACGTTGCCCAGGTAGGTCGCGTACTGCCGCCACAGCGGCTTGTCGAGGCCGAACTCCCGCCTGAGCTGGGCGGCGGTGGCGGTGTCGCAGGCGCGTTCGCCGCACAGTCCGGCGATGGGGTCGCCCATGACGTTGACCATGAGGAAGATCAGCAGCGTGGCCCCGAAGAAGACGGGGACCATCTGGAGCAGCCGGCGCACGACGTACCGTCCCATGGCGGCTCAGCCGACCCTGATCCGGTCGTAGACGGGGACGCTGAAGGGGTTGAGCGCGACGTCGTGCAGCCGGGCGGAGTAGCCGGCGCTGCCGTTCTGGTACCAGAGCGGGATGGCGGCCATGTCGTCGCGTACGACCTCCTCGGCCTGCTGGAAGAGCCGGATCGCCTTCGCCGTGTCGCTCTCGGCGTTGGCCTGGTCGACGAGACGGTCGAACGTCTTGTTGGACCACTTGCCGTCGTTGGAGGAGGCGTTCGTGTAATAGAGCGGCTGGAGGAAGTTCTGGATGAGCGGGTAGTCCATCTGCCAGCCGGCCCGGAAGGGCCCGGTCATCCTGTGCCGGCCGATCCGGTCGCGGAAGTCGGCGAAGGTGCCGACCGGGTCGCCGACGCACGCCTTGTCGTTGCCGAGCGCGTTGTTGATGGAGTGGCACACGGCGTCCACCCACTGCCGGTGCGAGCCGCTGTCCGCGTTGTACGTGATCCTCACCTGGCCGCCGGGGAGCCCGCCGCCCTCCTGGATCAGCTTTCTGGCCGCCGCGGGGTCGTAGCGGCAGGCGCTGCCGCACAGGCCCGGCTTGTAGCCGCCGTCGGTGCCGAGGACCGGGGAGGTCCAGTCGGTGGCGGGGGTGCGGGTGCCCCGGAAGATGGTCCGGGTGATCTGCTCGCGGTTGATGGCCATGGACAGGCCGATGCGGACCTTCCTGGCCCCGCTGGTCCTCCACCGCGGGTCGTAGTGCGGGAAGACCAGGGTCTGGAGGATCCCGGCCGGGGTGTTGATGTAGCGGCCGTCCAGGTCGGTTCTGACGTTCTTGAGCTGGCCGGCGGGGATGTCGTCGACGAGGTCGAGGTTGCCGGCCAGGACGTCGGTGTACGCGGTGTTGTTGTCGGTGTAGACGATCAGGGTCACCCCGTCGTTCCGGGCCTTGTCGGGGCCGGGGTAGGCGTCCCACTTCCGCAGGGTCATCTGGGCGCCCTTGGTGTACGACTCGACGACGTACGGGCCGTTGCCGACGGGCTTGTCCAGCCAGGCCGAGCGGTGGGTGAAGAAGGCGCGGGGCAGCGGGGCGAAGGCGACGTAGCCGAGGGTGTCGGGGAAGGTGGAGAACTTCTGGCGGAGGGTGACGGTGAAGGTGCGCGGACCGGTGACCTTGAGCCCGGAGAGGGCGTCGGCGGTCTGGGGACCGGTTTCGGGGTGGACCTTGTCGTAGCCCTCGATGTAGCTGAAGAAGTACGCGTTCTTCTGGTTGTTCCTCAGGCTCGCGCCGTAGTTCCAGGCGTCGACGAAGGACCTGGCGGTGACCGGCTCGCCGTTGCTGAACGTCCATCCGTTTTTGACGGTGATGGTGAAGTGCCGGGAATCGGTGGTCTCGATCCGCTCGGCGAGCATGTTCTCGGCCTTGCCGGTCTTCGGGTCGTACCGCTTCAGCCCCCGAAAGATCATGTCGAGGACCTTGCCGCCCTGCACCTCGTTGGTGTTGGACGGCTCCAGCGGGTTCTGCGGATCTCCCCAGGAGGAGGTGAGCACCCTGCCGCCACGGTCGCTCGCCCCGCCTCCGCAGGCGGCGAGGGCGAGCAGGACCACCGCCGCGCCCGCGGCCCACCGGGCGCGTGCGACTCCACGCATGGGGTGTGCCTCCTCGGGGTGCGATGACCTGAGGACATATCAGCACATTACCCGCATATCTCATATTTGCCGCACCGCGAGGGCACCCGTCCGGCCGGGCGTCCATTCAGCCGGACGGCGGCCGTCCCCGGCCGCCCCTGATCATGGGCCGTCCCTGGTCAGCCGGTTTTCGTGATGTTCTTGCGGTTCCCTCGCGGTTCTCCCGCGGCTTCCCGGCGGCTTGCTCGCGCGGCTTCCTGGCGGTGTCCGCCCAGGACGCCGGTTCCCGGCGCCCCTGGGGGACGCCGGGAACCGGAACGGGCCGCAGAAGAGCTCACGCCGCGTGGACGACGTCCTTCTCCTCGGCGAAGTGGCAGGCCGACTCGTGGGCCGCCGGGGAGTCCGTGCCCTTGAAGCGCTCGGGGACGGCGAGGAGCGGGACCTCCTCGGCGCACTTGGCCTGGGCCTTCCAGCAGCGGGTGCGGAAGCGGCAGCCCGAGGGCGGGTTGGCCGGGGACGGCACATCGCCGGTGAGGATGATCCGCTCGCGGCTGCCGCGGGTCTCCGGGTCGGGCACGGGGACGGCGGACAGCAGCGCCTGGGTGTAGGGGTGCGTCGGGTGGTCGTAGATCTGCTCGTCCGTGCCGATCTCGGCGATCCTGCCGAGGTACATCACTCCCACCCGGTCGGAGATGTGCCGGACGACCGACAGGTCGTGCGCGATGAAGATGTAGGACAGGTTGAACTCGTCCTGCAGCCGCTCCATCAGGTTGATCACCTGCGCCTGCACGGACACGTCCAGCGCCGAGACCGGCTCGTCGCAGATGATGATCTCCGGGCGCAGGGCCAGTGCCCGGGCGATGCCGATGCGCTGACGCTGACCGCCGGAGAACTGGTGCGGGTAGCGGTTGATGTACTCCGGGTTGAG
>NZ_BAAAHG010000030.1:51832-74748 GCF_039525155.1 Streptomyces thermoalcalitolerans
TGTCGCCCACCGTCATCCGGGGGTTGAGCGAGGTGTAGGGGTCCTGGAACACCATCTGGATGTTGCGGCGCACCGCCTTCAGGGCCCTGCCGGACAGCCTGGTGATGTCCTGGCCCTTGTAGAAGATCTCGCCGGAGGTCGCCTGCTCCAGGTTCATCAGCAGCTTGGCGACGGTGGACTTGCCGCAGCCGGACTCGCCCACGATGCCGAGGGTCTCGCCCTGGTACAGGTCGAAGGAGACCCCGTCGACCGCCTTGACCGCACCGATCCGCTTCTTGAACAGGATGCCCTGGGTCAGCGGGAAGTGCTTGACCAGGTTGCGCACCTGGAGGATCGGCTCACCGCGCTCGACCCGCGCCTCGAGCGCGCTGACCGCCTCCTCCTCGCTGCCGGCCTTGACGACGTCCACCTCGGTGACGTTCGGGGTCGCGTCCACGGCGCCCTGCGGCTGCTCGTCCTTCTTCTTGAGCTCAGCCATGGATGGTCTCCCTCCAGAAGTGGCACGCACTGCCGCGGCCGACCAGCTCGGTGCCGTCCTGCTCGGTGACGGGCGCCAGGGCCGGGATCTCCGTACGGCAGATGTCCTGCGCCTTGGGGCAGCGCGGGTTGAAGGCACAGCCGGACGGGATACGGGTGAGGTTGGGCGGCAGGCCCTTGATTGCGTAGAGCTCCTGGCCCTTCTGGTCCAGGCGCGGGATCGAGTCGAGAAGGCCCTGGGTGTAGGGGTGCGCGGGCCGCTTGTACAGCTCGTGCACGGGGGCGGTCTCGACGATGCGGCCCGCGTACATCACCGCGATCTTGTCGGCGACGTCCGCGACCACACCCAGGTCGTGGGTGATCAGGATCAGGCCCATGTTGTACTCGCGCTGCAGCTCCGCGAGCAGATCCATGACCTGGGCCTGCACCGTCACATCGAGCGCCGTGGTGGGCTCGTCGGCGATGATCAGGTCGGGCTCCAGGGCCAGCGCCATGGCGATCATGATGCGCTGGCGCATACCGCCGGAGAACTGGTGCGGGTAGTCCCCCACCCGTGCCGCCGCCGCGGGGATCTTGACCCGGTCCATCAGCTCGATGGCCTTGGCCTTGGCCTCCTTCTTGGACAGGCCCAGGTGGACCCGGAACATCTCGCCGAGCTGGTAGCCCACGGAGAGCACCGGGTTCAGCGAGGACAGCGCGTCCTGGAAGATCATGGCGATCTTCCGGCCGCGGATCTTCCGCCGCTCGTCCTCGGGCATCTTCAGCAGGTCCTGGCCGTGGAAGAGGATCTCCCCCTTGGGGATCCGTCCGGGCGGCATGTCGAGGATGCCCATGATCGCCTGTGCGGTCACGGACTTGCCGGAGCCGGACTCGCCGAGCACGGCGAGCGTCTCACCGGCGTTGACCGTGTAGTTGACACCGTTGACGGCCTTGGCGACACCGTCCCGGGTCCTGAACTCCACGTGCAGGTCACGGACTTCGAGCAGCGGGGTGCCGGGGTCCGCCTCCGGCCGGGGGGCGGGAACGTCCGCGGTCTTGTCGAGGATGGTCACGTACGCCTCCCTCAGCGCAGCTTGGGGTCGAGGGCGTTGCGTACCGCATCGCCGAACATCAGGAACGAGAGCACCGTGATCGACACCATGACCGAGGGAATGATCAGGACATACGGTGCGTTGCGCAGCTGCTGCTTGCCCGTGGCCACATCCACGCCCCAGGAGACCGTGGGCTCGGCGAGACCGATGCCGAGGAAGGACAGCGTGGCCTCGGCCGCGATGTAGCCGCCCAGCGCGATGGTCGCCACGACGATGATGGGGGCGAGCGCGTTGGGCAGGATGTGCTTGAGCATGATGCGCGTGGTGGAGGCGCCGAGCGCCCTGGCCGCGACGACGTAGTCGGACTGCTTGATGGTGACCACCGCACCACGGGCCACACGGGCGATCGTCGTCCATCCGAGGAAGGCCATGGCCGCGATGACGACCCAGATCTTGCGCTCGGCGAAGGTGGTCAGGATGACCAGGGCGCCGAGCATGTACGGGATGCCCATGAACACGTCGGTGACCCGGGAGAGCAGGGAGTCGACCAGGCCGCCGAAGTAGCCGGCGGTCATGCCGATCGCGGTGCCGAGGATGGTCACCAGCAGGGTCACGCCGACACCCACCAGGATCGAGGCACGGGCTCCGTGGACGACCCGGGCGTAGATGGAACGTCCCTGGCCGTCGTAGCCGAACCAGTCGGGCTCGAAGAAGTGGCTCCAGTTGGGGGGCTGGAGATAGTGCTTGGCCAGATCGGCGTCGCGCGGCGAGGCGCTGGTGAACAGCGACGGCGCGAACGCCATCACCAGCAGCAGCACGATCAGCACGGACGAGACCAGGAACAGCGGGTTGCGGCGCAGGTCGTACCAGGCGTCGGACCAGAGGCTGCGGGCCTTCGCCGCGGCGGGCGCCGCCGCCTCGGGAGCGGCGGCCTCAAACTCCGCGCCGGTCGCCTCGGACAGTTCGACCTTGTCAGCAGTCTTCTCAGGCATACCGGATCCTCGGGTCCAGGACCGCGTAGAGCAGGTCGACGATCAGGCTGGTGAACAGGTAGACGATCACGATCAGCGAGGCGATGCCCACGACCGTGGCGCCCTCCCTGCGGGTCAGGGCCTCGAAGATGGCGTTGCCGACGCCCTGCACATTGAAGATGCCCTCGGTCACGATGGCGCCGGTCATCAGGTTGCCGATGTCGGTGCCGAGGAAGGTGACCACGGGAATCAGGGAGTTGCGCATCAGGTGCACGCCGACGATCCGCCGGCGCGGCAGCCCCTTGGCCACGGCGGTGCGCATGTAGTCGGCCCTCAGGTTCTCCGCCATCGACGTACGGGTGAGCCGGGCCACATACGCCAGGGAGAGGGACCCCAGGACGACCGCGGGCAGGAGGAGGTCGCCGAAGTTCTCGGAGTCCTGCACGGTCGGGGTGACCACCTGGAGCTGGAAGGCGAAGAGGTACTGCAGCAGGTAACCCAGCACGAAGGAGGGCATCGAGATCAGGATCAGCGTGAGGGTCAGCAGCCCGCGGTCCTGGACGGAGTCCGGGCGGAGCCCGGCGATGACGCCGAGGCCGATCCCGACGATCGCCGTGAAGGCGAACGCGAAGAGAGTGAGACGGATGGTCACCGGGAACGCGGCGGCGATGATCTCCGAGATCTCCCGCTTGCTCGCGATCTCGGTACCGAAGTCGCCCTGGAACAGACCGGCCAGGTAGTGGCCGTACTGCCACCACCAGGGCCGGTCGAGTCCGAGATCATGTCTCATCTTCTCGACCAGGGTCGGGTCGAACGCCTGCTCTCCCATGAGCGCCCTTACGGGGTCACCGGGCAGGACGTACATCATCATGAAGATCAGGAAAGTTGACCCGATGAATACCGGGATCATCTGGAGCAGTCGTCGTGCGACATAACGCCCCATAAAGTGCCTCCGTGTGGGATGACTGCAGCCGAGGGCCGTCCGGAAGGGGAACCCTCCGTGCAGTTCTCCGCACCTTCGCACAAGCCGAAGGCCGAGGAGGGGGCGGGGGGTGGGGGGACGGTCCTGCGGCCTCCGCCGCCGCCGGTCGGGCGACCGGCGGCGGCGGACTGACGGCCGAGGGGGAAGTGGCCCGCAGGCTCGCTTACTTGACGGTGACCTTGTACAGCTGGATGTCGCCCTGGTAGTTGATGGTCACGTTGTCGACGTTCTTCCCGTGGCCACCGTTGATGCGGTAGTACCACAGCGGGATGGACGGCATCTTGTCGACGAGCTTCTTCTCGACTTCCTGGTAGGCCTTGACCGCCTCGTCCAGGGACGCGGCGTTGTCCCCCTTCTCCATCAGCTTGTCGATCTCCTTGTCGGAGAAGCGACCGTTGTTGGACTCGGCCTTGGAGTGGTAGAGCTCCTTGAGGAAGTTGATGTTGATCGGGTAGTCGGCCACCCAGCCACCGCGGTACATCGACTTGACCTCGTTCTTGTCACGCGCCTCGAGGTCGGTGGCGAAGTCCGGCTTCGGGTCGCCGACGCAGTCGATGCCGGTGGCGTTGCGGATCGACTCGCAGACCGCGGTCACCCACTCCTTGTGGCCGCCGTCGGTGTTGTACTGGATCCAGATCTTGTTGCCCGGGACGCCGCCGCCCTCCTTGATGAGCTGCTTGGCCTTGGCCGGGTTGTACGTGAAGATGTCCGTGTTCAGGTCCTGGTTGCCCTTGACCTGCGGCGGGACGAAGCCCTTCGCGGGCGTACGGGTGTTGTTCAGGACGGTCTTGGTGATCGTGTCACGGTCGATCGCCATGGACAGGCCCTGGAGGACCTTCGGGTCGACGCCCTTGAACGTCTTGGAGTAGAAGGCCGGCACCAGCGTCTGGATGGCGGCGTACGGCTGCTCGATGGCGCCGTCACCGAGGTCCTGCTTGTACTTCGGCAGGTCCGTCGGGCCGACCTGCCTGATGATGTCCAGGTTGCCGGAGACGACGTCCTGGTACGCCGCCTCGAGGGTGGCGTAGTGCTTGAACTGGATGCCCTTGTTCTGGGCCTTGTTCGGACCCTGGTAGCCGTCCCAGGCCTTGACCTGGATCAGCTTCTTGTGGACCCACTTCTCGAACTTGTACGGGCCGTTGCCGATCGGCTTCTGGCCGAACGCCTTCGGGTCGTCGTAGAAGGCCTTCGGCAGCGGGGCGAAGGTGGTGTAGCCCAGCTTGTAGTTGAAGTAGGGGACCTGGTCCTTCAGCTCGATGGTGAAGGTGGTGTCGTCCACGACCTTCAGGCCCGACATCTTGTCGCTCTTGGGCTCACCCTTGTCCGGGTGGACGTCCTCGTAGCCGGCGATGTCCGAGAACCAGAAGGCGTTCTGCTGGTTGTTCTTGGCGTTCGCGTACCAGTTCCAGGCGTCGACGTACGACTGCGCGGTGACGGGCTCGCCGTTGTGGAACTTCCAGCCCGGCTTGAGCTTGACCGTCCAGGTCTTGGAGTCCTTGGTGGTCACGGACTCCGCGTTGGCGTAGACGATCTCGCCCTTCTCGTCGAAGTCCAGCAGCTGCGTGAACAGGGCCCGGATGACGTAGGCGCCGTTGCTCTCGTTGGTGTCGGCCGGCATCAGAGGCTTCTGCGGCTCACCGACGTCGATCGAGACATACCCGGCAAGAGCGCCCTTCTTCGACGAATCGCCCTTGTCACCGCTGCCGCCACCACAGGCAGTCGCGGCAAGCGCGACGACGATTGCCCCCGCGACCCACTTGGCGCTCCTGGCACCGCGCATGGGTTCCTCCTCATGAATCCTGTTGTTCACCACAAGAGTGGGCACACGACACCCCGCCGACATGCAAACCGGAGAAGGTCGAGTGCCCCCGCACGCTCGTACGCCGTCGCCCGCTGCCACTGCACAGGGTGACTCGCTCATCCGAGCTCTACGCGCCTAACTATCTGCTATCGACCACCGACCGACCACACCCCTGAGGTCTCGGTTCGATCACACCTGCCGCTCACTTCTTCCAAAATCCGGACAAAGGGTTTGGCGAAAGACCCCTGCGAAACGGACTTGTTACACATCTATCGGCCCCAGGTGTCCGAATATCGGACAGTTGGCAGGTGAAAACCGCTTGCGGTCTACGGTGGTGGTCGTATGCCGTCGTAAGCGCGTGTGCGACACCGTGCACAGCGCGCGCCCGTTGCGCTGCCCCGTCTCCGCCAACGGGCGCCAGGACCAAGCCATTCGGTTAAGGCCTCTCACTGTGTTCCGGGTAGGCGTGCCCCGCAGCAAGGTAGTGCGAATCAGCCGTCCTGTGGCGATTCCGAGCCACTCCGAAGGGTTTTCCCTACACTTCCCGCCCGCACGCACAGGGCCGGGTGTCCCGTCGTGCGGGACACCCGGCCCTGTGCGGCTCGAGGGGCCTCAGCCGTGCTTGGCGCGGCTCGCGGCGCGGGCGCGGGCGCGCTGGTCGAGGACGACCTTGCGGATGCGGGTCGCCTCCGGGGTCACCTCGACGCACTCGTCGTCGCGGCAGAACTCCAGCGCCTGCTCCAGGGAGAGCTTGCGCGGCGGGACGATCGACTCGGCCACCTCGGCGGTCGAGGACCGCATATTGGTGAGCTTCTTCTCCTTGGTGATGTTGACGTCCATGTCGTCGGAGCGGGAGTTCTCGCCGACGATCATGCCCTCGTACACCTCGGTGCCCGGCTCCACGAAGAGCACACCGCGCTCCTGGAGATTGATCATCGCGAAGGCGGTGACGACGCCGGCACGGTCGGCGACCAGAGAGCCGGTGCTCCGCGTCTGCAGCGGGCCGAACCAGGGCTCGAAGCCCTCGTGGACGGAGTGGGCGATCCCCGTGCCGCGGGTCTGGGTCAGGAACTCGGTGCGGAAGCCGATCAGACCGCGGGAGGGCACGACGAACTCCATGCGGACCCAGCCGGAGCCGTGGTTGGACATGTTGTCCATCCGGCCCTTGCGCACTCCCATCAGCTGGGTGACCGCGCCCATGTGCTCCTCGGGCACGTCGATCGTCAGCCGCTCGACCGGCTCGTACGTCCTGCCGTCGATCTCCTTGGTGACGACCTGCGGCTTGCCCACGGTCAGCTCGTAGCCCTCGCGGCGCATGGTCTCGACCAGGATGGCCAGCGCCAGCTCGCCGCGGCCCCGGACCTCCCAGACGTCGGGGCGGTCGGTGTCCAGCACGCGCAGCGACACATTGCCGATGAGCTCGCGGTCCAGGCGGTCCTTGACCTGGCGGGCGGTGACCTTGCGGTCCTTGACGACGGCCTTCGCGTCCGCGCCCTTGCCGGTGCCGCCGCGGCCGACCAGCGGGGAGGTGTTGGTGCCGATGGTCATGGAGATCGCGGGCTCGTCGACCGTGATCAGCGGCAGCGCGACCGGGTTCTCCGGGTCGGCCAGCGTCTCGCCGATCATGATGTCCGGAATGCCGGCGACGGCGCAGATGTCACCGGGGCCGGCCTTCTCGGCGGGCTTGCGGGTGAGCGCCTCGGTCATCATCAGCTCGGAGATCCGCACGTTCTGCACGGAACCGTCGCGCTTGATCCAGGCGACCGTCTGCCCCTTGCGCAGCTCGCCCTGCTCCACGCGCAGCAGCGCGATACGGCCGAGGAAGTTGTCCGCGTCGATGTTGGTGACGTGGGCCTGGAGGGGGGCGTTCTCGTCGTAGGTGGGCGCCGGGATGTACTCCAGGATCGTGGAGAAGAACGGCTCCAGGCTGGTGGAGTCGGCGGGAACCGTCCCGTCCTGGGGCTTGGTGAGCGAGGCGACGCCCTCCCGGCCGCAGGCGTAGACGATCGGGAACTCGATCTGGTCCTCGTCGGCGTCCAGGTCCAGGAACAGGTCGTACGTCTCGTCGACGACCTCGTCGATCCGGGCGTCGGGGCGGTCCGTCTTGTTGATGCAGAGAACGACGGGCAGACGGGCCTGCAGGGCCTTGCGCAGCACGAAGCGGGTCTGCGGCAGCGGACCCTCGGAGGCGTCCACGAGCAGGACGACACCGTCGACCATCGACAGGGCACGCTCCACCTCGCCGCCGAAGTCGGCGTGGCCGGGGGTGTCGACGATGTTGATCGTGACAGGGTCCCCGCCTTCCTTGGGGTGGTACTTCACCGCCGTGTTCTTGGCGAGGATCGTGATGCCCTTCTCACGCTCCAGGTCGTTCGAGTCCATCACCCGCTCGTCGACCTGGTCGAGCTGGTGCGCGGCGAAGGCGCCGGCCTGCTTGAGCATGGCGTCGACGATGGTGGTCTTGCCGTGATCGACGTGGGCGACGATGGCGACGTTACGGATGTCGTGGCGCGTGGCCATAGTGAGGGGTACTCCCGGAGTGTGCGGAAGACCTGCGCGTATGTCGGTGTTACGCGGGCCCTGCCGGGCTGAACATGCCACGGCCTCACCCCATGGTACGGGTCCCGCGGGAGTGGTCCGCGGGACCCGTGACGCCCTGCCGCCTCACGCTCTCCGGCGCCCTACCGCTTCACGCTCTTCTTCAAAAAGCCCATGTCCTCGTAGACCGGGGTCTTGAAACCGAAGGCACCGATGTTGGCCAGATCCTTGCGCACGGCCGTCAGCTGGGGGCGCTGGTAGAGGGGGATCGAGCCGGCGGCCGCCCAGATGCGGGCGTCGGCCCTGCGGAGCAGACCGCGCTGCTCGTCCTCGTCCAGGGTCGCGACGGCCTGGTCGAAGAGCTGGTCGATCTGGTCGGTGCCGACGCGGGTGTAGTTCTGCTGGACGTTGAGGGAGCCGTCGGCGGCCGGGACGGGCTTGGCGTAGATGGGGCGGGCGTCGGTGGCCGGGAAGGCGGAGGCGGGCCAGGAGTACAGCGCGAGGTCGTACTGGCCGGAGGCGATGTGGTCCCAGAAGTAGCTCTCGTCGGAGACCTTGTTGATCTCCGTGGTGATGCCGATCTTCTTCAGCATGGCCGTGATCCGGTCGGCGACCTTGCTCAGGGTGTCGGAACCCGGCCCGGAGGGCAGCACGAAGCGGAGCGTGAGCGGTTTGCCGTTCTTGGCCAGCGGACCCGAGGCGGTGCCCGCCGCCGGCGCCGCGGTGCCCTTGGGGGCGTAGGCACCGGGCGCCCCGCCCGGCCCGAAGCGGCCGTCGGTGTACCGCCGGTCGCTCTGGGCCGGCCGCTCGGTGCCGTCCTGGTCGTCCCGGCCGTCCCGGCCGTCCCGGCCGTCCCGGTCGCCGTCTCGCCGGGCCTCGGCGGATGCCTTGGTGTCGTCGCTGTCGGCGTTGTCGTTGTTGTTGTCGCTGTCGGCGTTGTCGCCGTTCTCCGTGCGGCCGTGCACGCCGACGATGTACGTGCCGTCGTCGCTGTCGCCGCCGCTGTCCGAGGAGCTCTGGGCGCCGTGGCCCTGAGCGCCGGCCGTTTTGCTCTCCTTCTTCTCCTCCTTCTTCTCGTTCTTCTTCTCCTCCTTCTTCTCGTTCTTCTTCTCCTTGACCGGGCCGGGCACCCAGCCCGCGTCCGCGAGCAGGGCGAGGGCCTGGGCGGTGTCCTGGCCTCCGAGGGCGTCGCTGCCGTCGGCGTAGACGCTCTGGCCGGCCAGGGCGAGGTGGCTGCCGACCGGGGTCGCGGGCAGGCCGAGCGGCTTCAGGACGAGTTCGGCGATCTCCTTGCGGTTCAGCGCGTGCGCCACGGCGTGGCGGACCCGCTCGTCGGCCAGGGGGCCGCCCTCGCCGTTGAGGGCGAGCTGGGTGTAGGCGGGCTCCAGCGACTTGCGCACCTGGATGTCGCCGAGCGCCTGCTGCTGCCGCAGACGGGCGGTGAGTTCCTTGTTCTCCTCCTTCAGGACGCGCAGCTCCCGGTCGGTGTCCTTGTCCTCGGTGCCGTGCTCCAGGGCCCAGACACGCAGCGCCGTGGCGGCGGTGCGGCCACTGGACGCGCCCGGGAAGGGCGATCCCGCCCGGGCAGCGGCGGACGTGATCCGGGGGACGTCGGCGGGGTCGATGTCGGCCACGTCCACGGAGCCGTCGGCGAGCGCCACGACCCGCTTGTCGCGCGGCACCTCGTGCAGCACGATCTCGGACAGCTTGGCCGGGCGGCCCCACCAGCGCGGGTTGCGGGCGAGGACGACGTCCTTGTTCTTGGTGTCGACCTTCCGCACGGTGAACGGACCCGCGGTGACCTTCAGCATGGTGCGGGCACCGTCGTTGAAGGAGTTCGCGGCGCCCATCACGTCCTTCGGGTACAGCGGCGAGAACAGCGACCGCCAGTCGGCGTAGGGGCGGGCGAAGGTGACCCGGACCTCCAGGGAGCTGGCACCGCGCTCGACCTTCTGGATGCGGTCGTAGCCGGCGTTGCGGGCGGTCCAGTACGCGGAGTCCTTGCCGGACAGGGCGCGCCACTGGGCGGCGAAGTCCTCGGCGCTGATCACGCGGCCGTCGCTCCAGACGGCCTGCTGGTTGAGCCGGTAGACGACGACCTGCTTGGGCTCGGTCTCCACCACCCGGGCCGATTCCAGATAGTTCTCGTCGAGCTGCGGACGGCCCCTCTCGTCCATCCGGAACATGGCCGGCAGCACCGCCCGGGCGATCCAGGCGGTGCCGGCGTCGGCGTCCACCTGGAAGGTGTTCAGCGTCTGCGGCATCGCGTCCACGGCCCAGCGCAGCGTGCCCCCGTCGGCGATCTCGTGGCGGGCGGCGGGGGCGATGTCCTGTCCGGCCAGCGGCTTGTTGCCGTCGTCACCGGAACCGCAGCCGGCCAGGAGGTGCACCGCGAGGGCGCCCGCGGTCAGGAGGGCGGCCGAGCGCATGGCCGAGCCGAGCCCGACACCGTCGTAGGACATCTGTGCTACCTCCGTGGAGCCGCTGCCGCCGATGGCCGGGTGGGACCGGGTGGGAAATGTCACAGGTGGCGGTATTTTGGTGCTCATCAGATCTACGGCCCACTGAAAAGGAAACGGTTCGCCCGCCGGAGGCGACACGGCGGCGCGGGTCCGGAAGGCCACCCGCCCGGCGCAACGCACGCCCCGGCGCGCACAGAGCACACACCGAGCACCCCATCGAGCGCTCACCGAGCACGCACTGCGCAGGCACGACACGTGTACGGCCCAGGCACGACACGTGTACGGCGCAGGCACGGCGCGCGCACCGCTCGTACGCACAGCGCATCACCGCGTGCGCATCACCGAGCGCACCACCGAGCCGGCACCCGGCGACACAGAGCGACACACAGCGAGAACAGAGCGAGAACAGAGCGCAGCGGGCACGTGCGGGGGTGCGCAATCCGCCAATCGCCGCACCTCCCCTTCCCAGCGGCAGTGTGACGCGCAACACTCGCAGACGCGTGAACGTTGCCGTCCAGGGCCGCCGGCGGCCCGCGGAAGTGAGGTCACGTCATGTCCGTGCACGACGACCTGGCATCGGCCCAGCGCGCCCTCAACGACCTGCTGCGGTCGGTGAGCCGGCTGGAGCAGCAGCTCGGCAACGGGCCGGAGATACGCCGCGTGCGCATCGACGCGGGTCACCTTCGCGACAGCGTCGGCATGCTGCGCGAGGCCTCCCGGAGCTCCACCCCCACGTCCACCCCCACGCAGCGCCCCACCCTCGTCACCATCTCCGACACGCCCTACGACATCTCCCTGTGGACGGACTCGGACGACGAGGGGCTCGGCGCCCGCAACCGCCACGCCCCCTGACCCTCCCCCCTCGGCACCGGAGCCGGTGCTCCGGAGCGCGCTCCGACAGGAAGGTGCGTCCCGCCTTGGCCACTGGTACGGAACCTCCCGCCACAGATCCCCATACGCCCCGCGGCGGTGTCCGCTCCCCGGCGCGCGCCGCCATCACCGCCCCGCACCTGCGCACCGACCGCTGGTGGCTGGCCCCCGCCGCCACGGTGGCCGGCCTGCTCGCATTTGTCGTGTACTCGACCTGGCGGGCCTTCGCGAACACGCACTACTACGCGGCCCCGTACGTCTCGCCGTTCTACTCGCCCTGTCTGGCGGAGAACTGCGTGCCCATGCGCGCGGGCCCCAACATCGCCCTCTTCGGCAGCTGGTGGGCGATCTCCCCGGCGATCATCATCCTGCTCTTCCCCCTGGGCTTCCGGCTGACCTGCTACTACTACCGAAAGGCCTACTACCGGGGCTTCTGGGCGTCCCCGCCGGCCTGCGCGGTCGCCGAACCGCACCGGAGGTACACGGGCGAGACGCGCTTTCCGCTGATCCTGCAGAACCTGCACCGGTACTTCTTCTACGCCGCGCTCCTGGTCGCCGGCGTGCTGACCTACGACACCGTGCTGGCCTTCCGCGACCAGGACTACCGCTGGGGCCACATGGGGCTCGGCACGGTCGTCTTCCTGGTCAACATCGTGCTGATCTGGGCGTACACGCTCTCCTGCCACTCCTGCCGGCACATCGTGGGCGGGAAGCTCAAGCACTTCTCGAGGCATCCCGTGCGCTACCGCTTCTGGCAGTTCGTGAGCAGGCTCAACGCCCGCCACATGGAGCTGGCCTGGGCCTCGCTGTTCAGCGTGGCGCTCGCCGACTTCTACGTCTTCCTGGTCGCCTCCGGCGCCTTCGATGATCCGCGCTTCTTCTAGTCGATGTACCAGTGGGTACCAGTGAGTGGGGTCTGTGATGTCCGTGGTGGACCGGCAGGAGTGGGACGTCGTGGTGGTCGGCGCGGGTGGCGCCGGGCTGCGTGCGGCGATCGAGGCACGTGAGCGCGGGGCGCGGACGGCGGTGATCTGCAAGTCGCTGTTCGGCAAGGCGCACACGGTGATGGCCGAGGGCGGCATCGCGGCGGCCATGGCCAACGTCAACGAGCACGACAGCTGGCAGGTCCACTTCCGCGACACCATGCGCGGCGGCAAGTTCCTCAACCAGTGGCGGATGGCCGAGCTGCACGCGAAGGAGGCCCCGCAACGGGTGTGGGAGCTGGAGACCTGGGGCGCGCTGTTCGACCGGACGAAGGACGGCCGGATCTCGCAGCGCAACTTCGGCGGGCACGAGTACCCGCGCCTGGCGCACGTCGGTGACCGCACCGGCCTGGAGCTGATCCGGACGCTGCAGCAGAAGGTGGTGTCGCTGCAGCAGGAGGACTTCAAGGAGACCGGGGACTACGAGTCCCGGCTGAAGGTCTTCCAGGAGTGCACGGTGACCCGGATCCTCAAGACCGCGCCCGACGGCGGCTCCGCCGGGGAGAGCCGGGTGGCCGGGGTCTTCGCCTACGAGCGCGAGTCCGGCCGTTTCTTCGTGCTCGAGGCGCCCGCGGTGGTGCTCGCGACCGGTGGGATCGGCAAGTCCTTCAAGGTGACGTCGAACTCGTGGGAGTACACCGGCGACGGCCACGCCCTCGCGCTGCTCGCCGGGGCACCGCTGCTGAACATGGAGTTCGTGCAGTTCCACCCGACGGGCATGGTCTGGCCGCCGTCGGTGAAGGGCATCCTCGTCACCGAGTCGGTGCGCGGCGACGGCGGGGTGCTGCGCAACTCCGAGGGCAAGCGGTTCATGTTCGACTACATCCCCGAGGTCTTCAAGGACAAGTACGCCGAGACGGAGGAGGAGGCGGACCGCTGGTACGAGGACCCGGACAACAACCGGCGTCCGCCGGAGCTGCTGCCCCGGGACGAGGTGGCCCGCGCGATCAACGCCGAGGTGAAGGCGGGCCGCGGCTCGCCGCACGGCGGGGTGTTCCTCGATGTGTCGACCCGGATGCCGGCGGAGGTCATCCGGCGGCGGCTGCCCTCGATGTACCACCAGTTCAAGGAGCTGGCCGACGTCGACATCACGGCGGAGCCGATGGAGGTCGGGCCGACCTGCCACTACGTGATGGGCGGCATCGCGGTCGACTCCGACACGGCGGCCGCCCGCGGGGTGCCGGGGCTGTTCGCGGCCGGGGAGGTCGCGGGCGGCATGCACGGCTCCAACCGGCTCGGCGGCAACTCGCTGTCCGACCTGCTGGTCTTCGGCTGCCGGGCGGGCCGGTACGCGGCCGAGTACGCCCGGTCCCTGGCGCACGCACGCCCGCGCGCGGACGGCGCCCAGGTGGACGCGGCGGCGGCCGAGGCGCTGCGGCCGTTCTCGGTGGAGGAGGCGACGGCCGAGGAGGGGGCGGTGGCCGGGGCCCCGCCGGAGAATCCCTACACCCTGCACCAGGAACTCCAGCAGACCATGAACGACCTGGTCGGCATCATCCGCCGCGAGAGCGAGATGAAGCAGGCCCTGGCGAAGCTCGGCGAGCTGCGGGCACGGGCCCGGCGGGCCGCGGTGGAGGGGCACCGGCAGTTCAACCCCGGCTGGCACCTCGCCCTGGACCTGCGGAACATGCTGCTGGTCAGCGAGTGCGTGGCGCGGTCCGCGCTGGAGCGCACGGAGTCGCGCGGCGGGCACACGCGTGAGGACTACCCGTCGATGCAGCGCGAATGGCGCCGGATCAACCTGCTGTGCCGGCTGACCGACCCGGCGGGCGGCCTGGCGGCGACGGATCCGCTCAGCGGCCGGATCACCCTCACCCGGGAGACCACCGAACCCATCCGCCCCGACCTGCTCGCCCTCTTCTCGAAGGAGGAGCTGGTCAAGTACCTCACCGAAGAGGAGCTGTGCACATGAGCGGCTATGAGGCCCACTTCAAGGTGTGGCGGGGCGATGCCCGGGGCGGCGGCCTGGAGGACTTCGAGGTCGAGGTCAACGAGGGCGAGGTGGTGCTGGACGTCATCCACCGGCTCCAGGCCACCCAGGCCCCGGACCTGGCCGTGCGCTGGAACTGCAAGGCGGGCAAGTGCGGCTCGTGCTCCGCGGAGATCAACGGGCGCCCGCGGCTGATGTGCATGACCCGCATGTCGGTCTTCACCCCAAAGGAGACGATCACCGTCACTCCGCTGCGGACCTTCCCGGTGATCCGGGACCTGGTGACGGACGTCGGCTACAACTACGCCAAGGCCCGCGAGATCCCCTCCTTCGTCCCGCCGCCCGGCCTCGGTCCCGGCGAGTACCGCATGTTCCAGGAGGACGTGGACCGTCCGCAGGAGTTCCGCAAGTGCATCGAGTGCTTCCTGTGCCAGGACGTGTGCCATGTCGTCCGCGACCACGAGGACAACAAGCGGGCGTACGCCGGCCCGCGCTTCCTGATGCGGGCCGCCGAGCTCGACATGCACCCCCTGGACGCCGCCGCGGACGCGGGTCTGGACCGCAAACGCGCGGCCCAGGAGGACCACGGCCTCGGCTACTGCAACATCACCAAGTGCTGCACGGAGGTCTGCCCCGAGGGCATCAGGATCACCGACAACGCCCTGATCCCGCTGAAGGAACGGGCAGTGGACCGCACGTACGCCCCGCTGGTGTGGCTGGGCTCGAGGATCAGGCGCCGGTCGTCGTAGTCCGCAGTCGTCGTAGTCCGCGAAGGACTCACGCGGGGCTCACGAGGAGCGGGCCCAGTCCTTCCGGTACGCCCTCCAGTCGGCCTCCGTGGCGGCGAAGTCGACGTACAGCGCGACGCCGGAGCGCTCGCGGCCGGGGTCCGTGCGGGAGAGGCCGAGACGGACACCGCGGACGGCGGCGGGGACCGTCTCCGCGGAGGCACGGTGGCCGAAGCGGTTGTCGTGGAAGAAGGGCAGGCCCATCAGCAGGTCGGTGGCGGGCGGGGTGACCTCCAGGGCGAGGGAGGTCTGCTGGACGACGTAGCCGCCGTACAGGCTCTCCAGCTGCTGCATGGTGTCGTACGACATCAGCGCCACCTGGTCGACGCGGCGGGCGACCTGGCCGAAGTACGCCTGCGATCACCACTTGGGATGGCCGGTGAGCGTGCCGCACAGGGAGTGGAGGCCGGGGAGCGGGTCGATCTGGTGGGCGGCGACGGACAGGGGGACGCCGTGGGCACGGGTGACGGCGCGCAGGTCGTCGAGGAGATCGAGGTAGTGGCGGTCGCCGGAGTGCAGCGGCTCCAGGTCGAAGTGGGCTCCGTCGAAGCCGGCCGCCAGGACCTCGCGGGTGGAGGCAACCACGGCGGCGCGCGTCGCGGCCCGCTCCAGCCGCATCCCGTCGGGGCTCTCGGTGGCCAGCACGTCGCCGAGCCAGGCCTGCACACGGACTCCGGGGAGCGCCCGGTGCACCGCCGGTATCAGCCAACCCGCCCTGGGGTACGACGACTTGGGCAGGGTGCCGTCGTGCTCGAGCGGGCCCGCGTGCACATACAGATCACGGATGCCGGTGCCGCGCAGCCGACGGGCGAGGGCCTGCACATCGGCATCCTTCTTCCGCCCGTCCACCCAGGCGTGACCGAGCCAGATCGCGTCCCGGCCCCTGGTGTACGTCCCGGCGACGGGGTCGCCGCCGTAGTTCACCCGGAGGGCGGTCCCGGCGGCGAGGAGGAAGAGGACCGGCGGCAGGAGAAGGGCGAGAACGGCGCGGAGGGCCCGGCGCAGGCGGCGGCGACGGCGGGACGGGGGCGCCTGGCCGGCCCCGGGCTGTTTCGCCTCCACGGCGCTTTCCGTGCCGGTGGTGTCTCCCGTGCCGGCACTACCCCCCGTGCCGGCGCCGTCCCCCGTACCGGTGGTGTCTCCCATGCCGGTGCCCCTTCCCTCGTCGCCGCACCCCGTCCGCTCCACCACTGACGCAGCCCCGGTCGCCTGCCCGGCCGGGTGGTCATACGCTCACACATATGACGTCATCCCTGCTCCGGCCGGTCAGGACACGGCGCACGGCACCGCGTCTGGCCGCGCGGGCGGTGCGCATGGTGCTGTACGGCGCGGCGGGACTCGTGTGGCTGCTGCTCCCCGGAATGACGATCGGCAGCAGCACCGCGGTTGCACTCTCCCCAACCGGTCCGGTGGCCGTCGCCGCCGCACCGCGGCAGGACGAGACCTCGGCGGCCTCCCTCGCCCTCCCGCTCGTCGTGGCGGTGGCGGCGAGCGTGCTCGGCATGTACGGGTACCTACGGCGGCTCCGGCGGTCGAAGACCCGTACCACCCCCGGCGGCAGCCCGTCCTCGTCGTCTCCGTCACCGGCCGGCGAACTCGACGAGCGGTCACGGGACCTGCTCGTCCGGGCGGACGACTGGGTGCGCACCAGCCGCGAGGAACTCGGCTTCGCCGAGGCCCGGTTCGACGCGGCGGCCGTCGAGCCCTTCGCGCAGGCCGTACGGGCCGCCGAGGCGGAACTGGCGATCGCCTTCCGGATGCGGCGGCGCCACGACCAGGGCGTCCCGGAGGACCCGGCGGCCCGGCGACAGGCGCTGGCCGGCGTGATCGGGCGCTGCGAGGAGGCCGGCCGGCTGCTGGACACGGCGGCCGACGGGTTCGACGAGCTGCGCGGCCTGGAGCGGGACATCCGCGGGGCGCTGAAGGCGACGGAGACACGGTTCCGGGAACTGACGAGCCGGGCGCGGACCGCCGAAGCGACCCTGGCCGGCCTCGCCCGGCGGTACGCCCCCTCCGCCACGGAGCACGTCACGGGATACGCGGAACAGGCCAAGGACCGCCTGATGTTCGCCACCACCCGTCTCAACCGGGCCCATCAGGAGGCCGATCGGGGCGAGAGCGAACGAGCGGCGGGCCAGCTGCGCGCCGCCGAGGGGGCCGTGGCCCAGGCGGCCGTGTTCCTCGACGGCATCGAACGGCTCGCCGCCGAGCTGGACGAGGCCGCGGCGATGGTTCCGGCCGCGCTCAGCGGGGCGGAGGCGGAAAGGGCCGGCGCCGCGGAGCGCCTCACGGACGTACCGGCCGGTGAGGCACAGGCCCGGATCCTGCACGCCGACACCGTCCTGGCCTCCGTACGGCAGGAGACGACGTCCGGACGGCCGTACGACCCGCTGGACATCCTGCGCCGGATCGTCGAGGCAACGGCACCGCTCGCCACGGGACGCACCGGTGTCCTGTCCGCCGCCGCCCTGCTCACCGCCCGCAGCGCGGCCGCCGCCACGGCCGACTTCGTCACGACGCACCGGGGTGCGGTGGGGGCCTCGGCCCGCACCCTGCTGGCCGAGGCGGAACACCTGCTCGCCGCCCGGCCCCCCGCCGATGTCCCGCACGCCGACGCCCTCGCCCGCGAGGCCCGGGACCAGGCCGAACAGGACGTCCGCGCCCATGGAAACCCGTACGCCGAAGCGGACGCCCGCGCTCCCGGAGCCGCCGGAGCCGCCCTCGGCGGAATCCTGCTCCTCGGCTCCTCCCCCACCGCCACCCCACCGAGTTTCGGCGGCCCCCGCACCCGGAACCGCCGCACCATTCAACTCGACTGACCCTGTGTCACCCGTTTGTACGATGATGAAAGCGTGACGCGATGCAGTGTGGGTTCCCGGCACCTGCCCGGCGGAACTCACGCATCACCACAGGGGGGAGAGCAATCCCTCGACATCATCCGGGCATGCACGAGCGAGGAAAGCCATCAGGTCCGAGCGTGAACCGGCACGCAAGCCGGAGCAGCCCCCGGATGACGGAAAACCGGGCTGCATCGTCGTCAGAGGAGAGCGGGACACCGGCGAGTACGCCGGCTCCCGCATGAGGAAGTCCGGCCTTTCCGATCCGACAGGAGCGCTTCGTGAGTGTCACCATCCCGCGTCACAGTTCTCCCGGCCCCGACGACGAGGGCTATGCCGCGGACCTGGGCAAGGAGCTGCTGGAGGATGTGCAGCGGCTCGAGCGGTCTCCCGCCTCGATCGACATCGCGCTCATGACCTCGCTGCTGCACCTTCAGGCCCGCTGCGCCGTCGACCCGCGGGCCGCGCGGCTGGAGACCTGGGAAGCCGTGGTCGCCGCCATGCAGCTCCACTCGGCGCTCTACGCGGTGACCGGCGCCACGGAGGGCACGGTGCAGTGCCGCATCGCGCACGAGATGCGCACCCTCTCCGCCATCGGCCCCCGCCCCTACGCGAAGGCCGGGAACTGGCTCACCGCCTTCTGGCTGGCCGTGATCTGCCGCGACCAGAAACGCCTGACCGCACTGTGCGAGGTCCCGCTGGACCGGCTGCGCTCACCCGAGGGAACCTGCGACGCGTACGTCTACCACTGGGTGGCCGCCCTCCAGGCGTACTGGCTGCAGCGCCCGGGGCTGGTGGAGGAACTGACCACAGCACTGCAAGGCTCCCACCCCGATGTCGCGACCATCGCACCCCGCGACCTGCTGCAGCACATCCTGTATCCGCCGATCAACCCCTTCTACCGCTTCCTGCGCAAGGACCACGACGGCTTCAACCAGGCCCTCGCCGAAGCCGTGGAACTGCACAAGGCGTACTGGACCGCCGACCAGGACAGGACCGACAGCCCCTCCGGCATGGTCGCCCTCGCCCCTCTGGCCCTCGCATGCCTCGCCTACGACGGTGACATCCCGATCGAGGTCGAGACCGACTACCTGCCCAAGCACCTCCTCCAGCGCGGCTGGCTCGGTGAATTCCCCACCTGACACAGTCGCTTTCAAGAACTCCACGGCAGACACCGGGACTTCGACCACCTCGTCCGGGGATGCACGTATGCTGGGCCGAGTTCCGCTGCTTCCTTCACGATCTTCCAGGGCAATCTCTTGGTCTCGACCATCCCCCGTCACCCTTTCCCCACAGGAAATGCGAAAGAAGGCCTCGCCGTACTCCAGGAGAACGCGCAGAAGCTGGTAGACGGTCTGGAAACGGGCTCCGCCAATCTGGGTGATGCGCTGAGCACCACGCTCACCCTGGCCGAGGCTCACTGCCTGATGGACCCGCGGGCATCGCTCTTCCCCACCTGGGACGCCTGGGTCACCGCGATGCAGGTCGGTTCCGCCGTGTTCGCCGCCGCGACCACGACCGAGGACCACGTGCAGTGCCGCATCGCGCACAAGGACCGCACCCTTCAGGCCACTGGTCCACAGTGGTACGTGCACCCAGGCTCCTGGATCGCCGCCTTTTACCTGGCCGTGGTGTGCCGGGAACGGGACAGGATCACCGCCTTGTGCCACGTGCCGATGTCCCTGTTGCGGGAGAACGGTTCACGCTTCGACGCATACCACTACGCCTGGGTCGACACCCTCCAGGCCTACTGGCTCGGAGGCCAGGATCTCGGCTCGAAGCTGGTGGCCGCGGTCGACGGCACCGACCCGGCGGTCGCCACTGACCCGGAGACGGCGGGAAAACTGCTGTACCCGCCGATGGAGATGTTCCACCGCTTCATCCGCAAGGACCACGACGGCTTCAACCGGGCACTCGCCAACGCCCTTCAGTGGCACAAGGAGTACTGGACCGAGGAAAGCCGGGCCTTCCAGATCTCGGGCCTCGTCGCTCTCGCTCCCCTCGCCATCGCCTGCTTCGCCCACGACGCGGGCTTCCCCATCGAGGTCGAGTCCGAGTACCTGCCCGCCACCCTCCTCGGACGCAACTGGTGCGGAGAGTTCCCTACCTGAGGCACGCATGACCGCTTTGTCACCGTGAAGGAACGGGCTGTGAAGGATCGGAGCGAGCGATGACAGTGAGAGTGGCTCGGCACGGCGGCCCCGGACCGGACGACGAGGCATATGTGCGCACCCTGAGCGAAGGACTCTCCGAGACGATCGACGTCCTGGAACGCGTGCCGCGCATGTTCGACGGTGCGATGGATGCGGCGACCCTGCACCTCTGCGCATGTCTGGCAGTCGATCCGGACAGCTCGCACCTCCGCACCTGGGACGCCGCCGTTACAGCCATGCAGGTGACTTCCGCGGCCTTCGCCGCAGCCGTCCGACCGGAAGGCACTGTCGAGTGTCGCATTGCAGATCGGGTACGGACGATCCCCGCGACCGGCCCGCAGTACTACGCCGACGCCGGAAACTGGCTGTCTGCGTTCTGGCTGGCGATCGTGTGCCGCGAACAGGCCCGCATGACTCAACTGTGCGAAATCCCCATCGACTTCCTGCGGGGCTCGGGTGTGGAGTACGACGAGTACATCTACCACTGGATCGACGCCCTGCAGGCATACTGGCTGATACGCCCGGGGCTGGGCGAGAAACTCCTCGCCGCCATCCAGATGTCCTCCCCGGACGTCGCACGGATCGCCCACCCCGAGGTTCTGGACAAGATCCTCTACCAGCCGATCAACCTCTTCCAGTACTTCCTGCGCAAGGACCACGACGGCTTCAACCAGGCCCTTGTCGAAGCACTGGAGCTTCACAAGTCGTTTTGGACAGGCGGCGAGAACCGCGAAAAATCCGTTAAAGGCTATGTGGCACTCGGCCCGCTTGCAATCGCCTGCCTCGCCTTCGACGCCGGCTTCCCGATCACGGTCGAATCCGACTACATCCCGCGTTACCTTCTCCATCACTTCTGGCCCGGCATGTTCCCCACGTAAGGGTGCGCATCCCGCAGGCGTTGACCGTTCCACGTCACGTTCGCCCGCTTCCGGCAGTGAGCAGTGTTACTTGGACGGATGGGTAGCCACAAACGCTGACTTGTGATCAGGAGTCAGCAGCCTCAGCAGCACGCAGCGGCATTCTGACCATTTTCCCCGACCTGCTGATCAGAAGTTCCGGGATGTCATCCTCGTAGAACCTCACCTGGCCGATGACCCCCTCGGTCCTGGCGTTGCGCGCGAGCATCTCCACAAGTTCTTCCAGGTCCGGAAGGAGTTCGGCGTGGATCTCCTGCCGGGCGGTGAGAGACCAGTGACTGTCCCCCTGGACGAGCTCGCCGGTCAGAACACCGCCGATGCGTTTTGCCGGCCCACGACAGGAGAGCAAGGGGACGAAGTCGGACATCTCGTCTCCCATGTCGCTTTCGCCGCTCTCGGTGTCGAGGCCGAGGTGCCGACGCAGAACATCGAGAACGGCAGCCGGCACGGTGGGAGAAAGGTCAAGGGCAAGATCCACGGCGAACAGGTCACTCATGCACGGGAGTTTAAGAGCCGCTGCACTGGGACGGCCGAGGTTCGATACGGTACTCACCGAAGCGGCTCTGAAGACCCCGAGATGAAGAACTCAGCGCCTGAGCAGGACTTGCGGTCCTGAACCGAACCGTCCTGCGGTGGCCGACTCACACCGAACAGCCTTCCCTCGGTTGCCCTCTCTTCACCGACGGCTGTCGGTCTCACCTCTCCTCGTCGAAAAGCGGAAGAACGCCGGCACGTACGCCGGTTGCAGCACGGGGAAGTGCGACATCAGCGACAGGAGTATGCCGTGACCGTCACGATCACCCGGCACGGAGGGCCCGGTCCCCACTCCGCGAGTTGGGCCGAGGCGCTCGGTGAAAACCTCGCCGCGGACGTGGAGAAGGTCGAACGGCACCCCGGCAGGATCGACTTCATGTTCAGCACAGCCCTGCTCCATCTGCAGGCCCGGTGCACCGTGGACCCTCGTGTGGCCCGGCTTGAAACGTGGGAGGCGACGGTCAGTGCGCTGCAGGTCGGCTCGGCGATGTTCGCCATGACCGGGCAGACCGAGGGTGTCGTCGACTGCCGCATCAACCACAAGATCCGACACATTCCGGCGCTCGGCCCTCGCTCGTACGCCGACGCGGGGAACTGGCTCACCACCTTCTGGCTCGCCATCGTCTGCCGCGACCGGAAGCGCATGACCCAGCTCTGCGATGTCCCTCTCACTCGGCTGCGCTCGCCCGAGGGTTCCTACGACGAGTACATCTACCACTGGGTGGCCGCCCTCCAGGCCTACTGGCTCCAGCGCCCCAACCTCGTCGAGGAACTCACCGCCGCCATCGAGGGCTCGTATCCGGACGTCGCATCCATTGCGTCCCGCGACCTGTTGCACAAGGTGTTGTACCCGCCGATCAACCTCTTCCACCGCTTCCTGCGCAAGGACCACGACGGCTTCAACCAAGCCCTTGCCGAAGCTCTGAAGCTTCACAAGGAGTACTGGACGGCCGACGAGGATCGCGCCAAGGACCCCGAAGGCCGCATCGCTCTCGCCTCACTCGCCATCGCCTGTCTCGCCTACGACGGTGGCATCCCGATCGAGGTCGAGTCCGACTACCTTCCCCAACGCCTCCTCCAGCGCGATTGGCTCGGCGAGTTCGAGATCTGAGCCCGCTGCTTGCCGCTGCCCCAGTGCACTCGGCTGCAACACTGCGCCAGCTCAGCCTCGGTGAAAACCGGAGGAGAGCGCCCTCATCGGCGCGTCCAGTCCGGGGATGAACTCGGGTCGGCTTTCCTGTCGAACTGTCAGAAACCAGTAGCAATCTTTCTGATGGAGCTCCCCCAGAACTCCCTGGTACGTACGTCTGACTCGCTCCGTCCCCATCGTCTTCGGCAGCCCAACACCCGGAACCGCCGCACCGCTCAACGCGTCTGATACGACGTCACCCATTTGTGTGACGATGGGATCGCTACACGGTTCGGTTCGGTCTGGCGGTAGCGGACGAACGGGGGCAGCGAAACGTGATCAAGCCGGAGCAGATTCCGCAGTTCACCGGGGATCTGGAGCAGCTGGAGCGGGACTGTGCGGCGCTGCGGAAGGATGCCGGGCAGGTGCGGGAGACCGGCCGGGCGGTGCACACCAAGTTCCAGGGGCTTTCCGCCTACTACCGGGCGCCGGAGGCGGAGCAGCTGTTTGCCA
>NZ_BAAAHG010000031.1:0-73977 GCF_039525155.1 Streptomyces thermoalcalitolerans
GTTCCCCGCGGCTCGACCGCGAGCCGGTGCCCGGTCCGCGCGCGGTGCCGGCGGCGCTGCGACGAGTCACGGGTCTCGCACAGCGCCGGCCGGCCGTGGCGCGGCTCGCCGACGTCCCGCGGCACCGACCGCATCGAAGCGGTGCCGTCGTCGGCTCCGGGCACCGGCCCGCCCCTGGTGCGCACCCCGCGGACGGTGCCGTCGGGCCGCACGGTGCGGAACTTCCCGTCGGCGGGCCGGGCGGCGACCGTCGCGGAGGGTGCGCCGGGAGCGGCGGTCACCGGTGGCGGACCGTCGTCCCCCGGCTGCGCCGGGTGCTCGCCCGGGGCGGCGAGCCGGCGCGGGACCAGGCCGTACGGCGCGTGCCCCCGGAGGATCCGCGGAGCCCGCGCACCCCGCTGCACGACGTCCGCCCCGCCCCCGGGCCGGAGCGCCTGCGGCTTCGGCGCGCCGAGCGGACCGCGCCCCGGTGACCGGGCGGGTGAGCGGTCCGTGGAGAGGCGGGGCGGCATGACATGACTCCCTGCGGGACGGTACGGCCGAGGCGGTGCGCGGGGCCGTTACGACTGTCGCACAGCCGGCGACGGCCCGTAAGGGATTTGGCAAGACACGTCCGGAGGATGCATCCGGCATATGCCACAGTCCTCCGGATGCGATTCCGCCGCGTCCCCGGCGTACGCGGCGGACGGGACGGGGCGGAGGCGGGGCGAGGGTGCTGTACGTGGGCCGATGGTCCATCGGCGTACGGCACGGCTTCCCGGGCACCTGTCCGAAGGCCGCGCGCCCTCCCGGGAGGCACACTGGGGTGTGTGACGCAGGTCACATCAATTGGTGGCCGGTCGGGCGTCCCGCACGCGGCCCCTGCGGCTCCTGACAACGACGGCACAACGGCCGACCCGACGACCCACAGGGAAAACCGACCATGGACATCATCCTCGAGCAGCCCGCGCGCGCCCATCTGATCACCGCGGACGGACGGGAGCTTCCCGTGCCCGCCACCCTGCGCTACGTCTCCACGGACCCGCTGGCCGTGCACCTGGACTTCCCGCCCGAGGTCGCCCTCGACGGCGAGGAGGTCACCTGGACCTTCTCCCGGGACCTGCTGGAGGAGGGACTCCAGCGGCAGGCGGGGGCCGGGGACGTGCGCCTGTGGCCGTGCGACACCTCTCGTACGGTGCTGGAGCTGCACTCGCCCTTCGGGCTGGCCCTGCTCCGGTTCGAGACGCCGGTGCTGCGCCGCTTCCTGCGGCGGAGCCATGCCATGGTGCCGCCCGGCCGGGAGGACCTCACCGAGGCCGTCGACCGCGGTCTGAGCGCCCTGTTCGGCTCGGTCCGGCACCGGCCCGGCGGTCAGTAGCGCAGCACTCCCGCGATGCCCTGGGCCTCCTCCAGGGTGCCGTCCGGGACGAAGCGGACGTCGGCGCCGGTCTCGAGGCACCGCTCGACGATCTCGTCCACGATGTCCTCGCGGGCGCCGGGCTCGTCGCTTCCGGCCGGCACCAGGTGGCCGCCGGTGTCGTCGCGCACCGTCACCTGGTGGTTCTCCTCCACGGCCAGCAGCTGGACGCGGCCCTCCCGGGCGGTGCGCCACACCTCGTCGATCCCCGACACATAGGTCCTGCGGCCGCGGGCGGCCTCCAGCTCCCGGAGCACCGCGGCCGTCTCCTTGCGGGCCTCCTCCTCCCGCACCGGCTGGAGCGCGCGCCACACGGCCTCGGGAGTGCCGTGCGCCAGCCCGCCGTGCTGCACCTGCACGGCGTTCCCGGCGACCGTGCCGGCCTCGTCGAACGCGGACAGCGCGGCCGGCTCGCCCGTGACGTACAGCGGACGCGGATGCTCGCGCAGCACGGTGCTCATCGCCGCGTCGGCCTCGCGCAGGAACTGACGGGTGCGCTCGTCGCGGAACGTGCTCGGCGCGTCGCCGATCCGCTCCTGGCGTTCGGCGTCGAAGTTCTCGGAGAGGTCCCGGGTCAGCGGGAAGCCGCCGGTGCGGTCCTCGGCGATGTGGTCGGCGGAGCCGCTCCACAGGGTCACCCGGTCGGCGGAGAGCGACAGGACCCAGAACGGGCGTGCGGCGGTATGGGCCGAGACCAGATTGCGGGTGAGGAAGGTGTCCGAGAGCACCACGCGCTCGGGGACGGTGCGGGGCAGCGACCACACCTGGTGCTCGCCCGGCGCCGCGTAGATCGCCAGACCGTCCTCGGCGTGCGTGAGATCCACCTCGGCGAGGGCCTGGTCGAGCTGCCGCATGACGTCGGCGCGCCGCTCCCGTGTGACCGCCGGGTCGGCCTCCAGCTGCTTCTTGGCCTCGGTCACGACATTGCGCAGCCGGACCGGGTCCTGGGCGTTGTAGGGCTCGCGGCGGTGCGTCGGCGTCAGCACGGACACGGCCGGATAGCTGCGCGGACGCCGCAGTTCGGCAAGGGTCGCGGGACTCGGATCGTGCCTCATGACAGCACCATAGGACCGATCCGCACATCAGGCATTCGGAGCAATCAGGGTCAACGGGCCTGTCTCACATGCCTCCGGGAGGTGCCTGATCCTCCCCGCACGAACTGCCGTTGGCCGGCAGGGAGCCGTACAGCAGGAAGTCGTTCACCTTCCGCTGCACGCACCGGGAGGAGAGATATCCCGTGTGCCCGTCGGCCCGGTTGTCGAGCACCACGGCGGACGGGCCGAGCCGCCGCGCCGTCTCCACGGTCCAGCGGTACGGCGTCGCCGGATCGCCGCGGGTGCCCACCAGCAGCATCTTCTCCGTGCCGACGTTCTTCACCTTGTCGCGGATGAAGCCGGTGCCCTTGGGGCGGCCGTGGCACATCAGCAGCTCGTTCAGCCGGGAGCGGCCGAAGACCGGGGAGGCCCGCTCGTACTCGGTGCCCAGCCGGCCCAGTTCCCTGACGAGCTGCTCGGCTCCGGGCCGGTCGGGGTCGTCCGCGCAGTTGACCGCCATCAGCGCGGCGGACGGGTTGTCCGGCGGAATCCCCGTGGTGCCGGCCGGCCCCTCGTCCCGCCGGGCCGGCAGCGTGCCGCCGTGGGAGAAGACCTCGATGCCGTGGGCGTCACCGTCCTGCAGCAGTGAGGCGACCGCTCGTTCCAGGGAGGGCCACAGCCGCTTGCTGTAGAGGCCCCGCCCGAGCGCGTCCACCAGGTCCTGGCCGGTCAGCCGGCCGCCGAAGCCGTTCGGCACCGGCTTTTCGTCGAGCGAGCGGACGAGCCGGACGACCCGCTCGTCGGCCGCGCGGCGGTCGTCGCCGAACGGGCAGGCGGTGTCCTGCACGCACCAGTCGAGGAAGCTGCCGAGCGCCCGCTGCTGTCCCTCGACGGCCACCAGCCCCTCCTCCGCCGGTGATTCGGTCAGGGTGTCCACCCCGTCGAGGGCCATCCGCCCGACCTTGCCGGGGAACTGTGCCGCGTACACCGCGCCGAGCCGGGTGCCGTAGGAGAAACCCAGGTAGTTGAGCTTGTCGTCGCCGAGCGCCTGACGTATCACATCGAGGTCCCGGGCCGTGTCGACCGTGCTCATGTGCGCCTGGACCGGACCGGAGTGCTCCGCGCAGGCGGCGGCCAGCCTCCGCCATGCCGCGAGCCGTTCACGGGCGATGCGCGGGTCGGTGAGATCACCGGCCGCGCCGACCGCCCGCACGTTCTCGTCGTCCGGGCCCAGACCGCAGCTGACCGGGGAGGACCTGCCGACGCCCCGCGGGTCGAAGGAGACCACGTCGTAACCCTCGGCCAGGTCCATGAACCGCCTGCTGTCAAAGGCCAGTCCGGTCACGCCGGAGACGCCGGGACCGCCGAAGTTCAGCAGCACCGAGCCGCGTGAGGGCCCGGTGGCCCGGTAGCGGGCCAGGGCCAGGTCGAGGGTGCCCGCCTCCGGGCGCGCGTAGTCGAGGGGAACGGTGACCTTCCCGCACTGCAGATCCTCGGAGATGCCCGCCCCGCACGCCGACCACGTCACCTTCTGGTCGTAGAACCGGTCCAGGCCGGGCTCCCCGCCGCCGTCGCCCGCCATGGGCGGTCCGGCGCCGAGCAGGGTCAGCGCGGCGGCTCCGGCGCACGCGAGGTGCCGGGCCGCGCGCCGCACGGACGACATGGCCGGCATCGGTGCCTCCAGCAACGCTCGGCCGGGGTTCGGCAACAGCGCCCTCGCGCTCACGATAAGCGGCGTCGGTGAGCGGCGCCTGTCGGCGCATGCCCTGCTTTGGCACCGAACCCGGACCCGTCGCCGGTCGTATCAGGACATCAACTGCTGTTCGACAACCGGACCCCTCAATGGGGTGAAAGACCGCAAAGCCATAACCCGGACCCTTCACCGGCGTTTTACCCGATGCGGGCGAGCGCCCGTGACCATGTCTGGAAGGCAGGGACCGATGAAACGGGTTACCCGGAACAGTGTGATCGCTCTCGCCGCCGCCTCCGGCGCGATGGCGATGACCGCGCCGATGTCCGCCGCCTTCGCGGCGGACGGCGGCTCCGTGGCGGAGGGTGTCGCCGCCGGCTCGCCCGGTGTGCTCTCCGGCAACACCGTTCAGGCGCCGGTGCACCTCCCGGTGAACGTCTGCGGAAACGCGGTGAGCGTGGTGGGGCTCCTCAACCCCTCGATGGGCAACGCCTGCGCCAACACCTCCGCCGGGGGGAGCGGGGCATCGTCGACCGGCACAACGGCGGGGCAGGGGAACACCGGCACGGCGGCGGGGAACGAAGCCGGCGGAGCGACGGCACAGGCGGGCGCGCAGAACTCGCCCGGTGTGCTCTCCGGCAACAACATTCAGGTACCGGTGCACGCCCCGGTGAACATCAGCAACAACAGTGTGAGCGTGCTGGGCGCGGGCAACTCGACCGAGGGCAACTCCTCCACGAACGGCTCTTCCGAGGAGGAGATCGGCGAGCCCGTGCCCGAGCCGCCCGCACGGGCCGTGCCGCACCCGCTGCCGAAGCCCGTGACGCACCCCGCGCCCGAGTCGCGGAAGCCCGCGTCGCTGGCCGACACCGGTGCGGACCAGGCCGTGCCCGCGCTCGCCGCGAGCGCGGCCCTGCTGGCCGGCGGTGTCGCCCTGTACCGGCGCTACCGGCCCGGCGCGACGCGCTGACGCATCAGGCGCCGTCATGGCGGACGGAGGCCCACCGGATCCCCCCTTACCGGTGGGCCCTACCCATGATTCCGTCGTGTGCGGCCCGCACGGCTCCCCGCAGGACGGGAACGGCGTGCTGGGGCCGGCCCCGGACACCGCGGACACGGAGGCGGTGATCGCCGGACAGGTGGCGTACTTCCGTGAGACGGGCCAGGGAGGCGAGGGGGTTCGTACGGTCAAGTCCCGCCTGGAGACCGGAAGTTCGCTTCCGCGGGAGCCGTGGCCGATGCCGCAGCCGCTGGGAGTACGGGTCGTACGCGGTGGCATCTGAACGGCTTTCAGGCAGGCACGGACGTGTGCTTGTGTCCGTGGCCGTCAGCCGGTGCGGCGGGAGCGGGCCAGGGCCAGCCAGCCGCAGACTGTGGCGATCAGGCCCAGCACCAGGCCCACGGCGCCACCGACCACTCCGTTGCCGGTGCCGGGACCACCGTCGGCGACGGCCAGGTTCAACGCGCCGATGACCACGCCGGCCAGCCCCGCCACCAGGGCCACGACGGCCCTGCTGCGCCTGCTGCCGGTGCCGGCGCGGCCGGCGGAGCGGGCGAGCACCCGCCCACCGATGACCACGCCGGCCAGTGCCACGAGCGCGGCCGTGGTGCCCACGAGCCGCCCGGTGGTCAGGCTGGAGGCATCGACGGCGGCCGACTGGGCCGAGGCGTGCGCGACCGCCGGTGCGGCAAGCCCGGGGCCTCCGAGCACGGCGGCCCCGGCGGCGGCAAGCAGGTGACGGACAGACATCGAGGTGCTCCTTCTCTCCCTGCGACCAGGTGTCGCCCGATCCTGTCCGCAGGACCCGCCCCGGGTCGTCCGGCGGACGCGGACACTTCGCACCGCCGCCGATGCCGCATCCGGCTGCCACGGACGCCGCAGAAGACGTGAAGGTACTGCGGGTGCGGTAGCCGGCCGCTCGTTCACGAGGAGGACTCGCCCGCGGTGACAGCCGGTTAGGGTGCGCGCATGAGCACAGGCGAGTCCGGCGTTCGGGCCCGGTTCGGCGACTGGGGCATCGCTGTCGGCGTGACGGTGGCGCTGCTGGTCACCGGGCTGTCCGGACAGCGTTCCGCCACGGACCTCGCCGTGCTCGGGTATGTGCTGCTGACGGTCGGCGGGCTGGCGCTGGGCGCACGCCGCCGGGCCCCGGTCGCTGTCCTGGCCGTCACCGGGCTGTGCGCGGTGGGGTACCAGGCGGCCGGTTTCGACGTGCCCGCCGTCGCGTACCTGTTCGCGGTGTACGCGGCCGTACGGGCGGGACACCGCACCGCCACGGTGGCGGCGAGCGTGGCCATGCTGGCCCTGCTCCCGCTCGCGGCCCTGGCCTCGGGCCCGCACGACACGGGCGAGGCGTTCGCACAGGCCCGGGGCGCTCTCGAAATCGCCTGGCTGGTCGCGGCCGGCGCCGCGGGGGAGGCGCTGCGGCAGGCCGAGCGGCGGGCGGACGAGGCCGAGCGCACCCGGGAGGAGACCGCGCGGCGCCGCGCCGACGAGGAACGGCTCCGTATCGCTCGGGAACTGCACGACTCGCTCACCCATCAGATCTCGGTCATCAAGGTGCAGGCGGAGGCCGCCGTGCACGTGGCCCGCAGGCGGGGCGAGCAGGTGCCGCCTTCCCTGCTGGCGATCCAGGAGGCCGTGCGCGAGGCGAGCCGGGAGCTGCGCGCGACGCTGGAGGCGCTGCGCGGCGACGACACGACTCCGCCACGCGGGATCGACGATGTCCCGGAACTGGTGGAGTGGGCCCGTACGTTCGGTCTGGACGTGACACTGACGATCGAGGGACAACGACACGACGTGCCGGCCGCGGTGGACCGGACCGTCTACCGGATCGTTCAGGAGTCGCTCACCAACGTCGCCCGGCACGCGGACGCGGCCACGGCGTCGGTCCGGATCGACTGCCGTCCCGACGCCCTCACGCTGCGCGTCGACGACGACGGCAAGGCGACGCCGGCCACCGCGCCGGTACCCGGCCTCGGGCTGCTCGGCATGCGTGAACGCGTCACCGCCCTCGGCGGCCGGCTGCGGGCCGGACCCCGCACCGAGGGCGGCTTCACCGTCCAGGCCGAACTCCCCGTGGACCGGACGTCATGATCCGTGTCCTGCTGGTCGACGACCAGCCGCTCATCCGCAGCGGATTCCGTGCCCTTCTCGACCTCGAGGACGACATCGAGGTGGTGGCCGAGGCCGCCGACGGCCGTGAGGGCCTGGAGCTCGCGAAGGAGCACCTGCCCGACGTCGCGCTCGTCGACATCCGGATGCCGGGCGTCGACGGCATCGAGGTGACCCGGCGCATTGCCGCGGATCCGGCCCTGGCCGGGGTGCACGTCGTCATCCTGACCAACTACGGCCTGGACGAATACGTCTTCGACGCGCTGCGCGCCGGCGCCGCCGGATTCCTGGTCAAGGACGTCATGCCGGAGGACTTCCTGCACGCCGTGCGCGTCGCCGCGCGGGGCGACGCCCTGCTGGCCCCCTCGATCACCCGCAAGCTGATCCACCGGTACGTCACCCAGCCGCTCCCCACCGACACCGGCACAAGGGTGGAAGAGCTGACCGCCCGCGAACGCGAGGCCGTCGTCCTGGTCGCGCGGGGTCTGTCCAACGACGAGATCGCCGCCCGCATGGTGATCAGCCCGCTGACCGCGAAAACCCACATCAACCGGGCCATGGCCAAGCTGCATGCCCGGGACCGGGCACAACTCGTGGTCTTCGCCTACGAATCCGGTCTGGTGACCCCACGCACCTCCTGACATGCGTTACGCGCACCAGGACCGTCCTGGGCGGCCGACGATCATGCGGCTGACCGTCCGCGAAGAACGGCCGCATCCCGGGGCCCGGTCGAGGATCACGGACGCGGAGGGCATGCGGAGAAGACGGGCGGCAGCCCGTCGACGAGGTGGTGACCGCCGGTTTGGGACCACCCGCTCCTGCCGGGAGCGGCCGGCCGGAACGGCGGGGTGACGCGGCGGCCACCCGCGTCCGCGGACCGTCAACGGCTGCTGCGCACGGTCGCGTTCCGGGAAGCGGTGCCGCGGGAGTGCCCGCCCGGCACCCCACCGCCCGGTGGCACGGCTCGCACCGGGGGAACCGCGGCCCCGGGCGGGCTCGTGTCCTGATACGGGCGCAAGGGAAACCGGGCGAGGGTCGCGGGGGAATCATGCAGATCATCGAGGTGACCGGTTATGCCGTCCGATCCGCTGTGATCACCATGAGGCGGACCGGAACGCCGCTCGAGTTCGTGATCTTCCCTATGGTGCATGTGGCCTCGCCGGCGTTCTACTCCCAGGTCCGCACCAGGCTCGGGGAATGCGACCTCATCGTCCTCGAGGGAGTCCGAGGGAAGTCGCTCGGAGTGAGTGCCCTCACGCTCGCTTACCGGTTCGCCCCACGCCGACGGCGCAACGGCCTGCAGGAGCAGCGCGAGGAACTGCTGCTTCCCGAGGGAGTGCCGGTCATCAACCCGGATGTGACCGCGGCGGAGGCGATCGCGGACCTGAGGACGCTGCCGCGATGGACGTACCTGCTGCTCATGGTCGCGGCTCCCGTGATGGGCCTGGCGTTCGCGCTGCGCGGTCCGCGTGCCTTCCTCGACGAGGACCTGGTGGTCGAGGATCTGCCGTCGACGCTGCGGGCGGAGATGATGGCCGACGATCCCGTGAAGCGAGCGATGACCGACCGGCGCGACCAGCGGCTGCTCGCCGCGCTCGGCGAGATCCACACGGAGCGCTGTGACGAGCCGATCCGGGTGGCCGTCGTCTACGGGGCCGAGCACGTCCCGGCGATCGTGTCGGGACTGGGGGACCGTTACGGGTACCAGCCACGCGAAGCGGAATGGCTCACCGTCCTCGTCCCGGCGTAGGCCGCCGGGCGGGGCCGGTTCCGCGCGAACCGGGCCTCAGTCGCCCAGATGGCCGAGATGGGCCCGGCGCACCTCGGCCGTCTGCCCCTGGACCAGCAGGAACATTCCCTCACGGAACAGCCGCTGGGCCCGGCTGCCCAGAACCAGGGACCGGCCGCCCCCGGCCACGACCGCCGCGGTCGTCGCGGCACGCATCAGGTCGTACGCCCGTGTCTTCAGCGCGAGCCGCTCCTCGAGGTGCTCGTGCGGCACCGGGTGGTCCCACAGGGCGTACGCCCGCTCCCGGGTCTCGTCGAGGCGGGCGCGCAGGGAACGCGCCGTGGGTGCCGCCTCGGGAACGCCGTCCAGCAGGGAGAGCGCCGCGTCGGCCACACCGAAGACGGCCGGGGAGGCATTGGTGTTGCGGGGACGGTCGGTCACGGCGAACTCCTCCTGCGGGGTGCGCAGGACGACCGCCTCCTCGGGGAGCCACAGGCCGTCCAGCCGCAGCGACACCGTGCGGGAGGCGGTGAGCGCCGCGAGCCGGATGGGCGGCGACGGACACAGCCCCGGCTGCTCGCGCGCCTCGGTGAACGCGAACACCACCTCGGCGGTGTCGGACACGCCCGCCAGCAGCATCACGTCGTTCAGCCCCCACCCCGTGTACCAGGGCACGGTGCCCTCGAAGCGCCAGCCGCCGCGGTCGGGCACGGCACGCACGGGCACCCGGGGGAAGGCACGGACGTGCGCGTAGGCGATCCCCGCGAGCAGCTCCCCGGACGCCAGCGGGCGCAGCAGCCGCTCACGCACCGGACGTCCGCTCTCCGCCAGCAGCCTCACCGGGGTGTGGTGCTGTGTCGTCACGAACCATGTCGAGCAGCAGGCCCCGGCCAGGATCTCCGCCGTCCGCCGGGCCACGGCGGCGGGCGCCGCAGCCCCGCCGTACTCCGCGGGCGCGCTCACCCCCAGCAGCCCCGAGCGCTTCACCGCCTCGATGTGACTCATGGGCATGCCCTCCTGGTCGACGCGTTCGGCGTTCGGGGCGAGCAGTTCGTCGGCGAGGAGGCGGGCACGGGCGACGAGGGGATGCGCGGCGACGGTCATGGAAGCGATTTTCCCGGTACCGCCCCCCGGGGCGCCGGTGCCGGGGACGTGTCGTTCGTGCGGGAGGAGCACGACCGTGCGGAGAAACGCGACGGCACGGAGGGCGTCACGGGGTACTGCCCGCCCGGTGTGATCCGGCCCGGCGAGCGCCTTTCGCCCTCGGCCGGGGTGCTCGCGGAGAGCATGGCCGGTGCCGGCGGGGCCTTCCACCGGGAGCTGCGCGAGGCCGGAGCCCGGATCTTGCCGGCGAGCCGGACGGTCCGGGGACGGCCGGGGCGCCGAGGGCGAGCAACGTGCTGATCACGGAGGGGGCCTGTGCCGGAGGCAAGGGGTGCCCGGTCGTCGGCGGACGGGCATCCGCGGTGCGGGCGCGGGAAGTTGACCGACTTCCGAACTTGACTGGTACAGACCAAACACGGTTGAGTGTGCGTCCGACATCCCCCCACCACGGCCGTCCCCACCTCGTGGCCGGTGTCACCGGTGCGTGTGCACAGGGCCGGGCCCCGCCCTGCTCGTGTACGGGTGCGGCCGTGCCGGACAAAGGAGTTGACCCTGTGTCGAGACGCCGTATAGCCGCCGTCCTGACCTCGCTCGCCGTCTCGTGCGCCGGCCTGGTGCTCCAGTCGGCCCCCACCGCCTCCGCCGCCGGATTCGTCGTGAGCGAGGCGCAGTTCAACCAGATGTTCCCGAACCGGAACCCGTTCTACAGCTACAGCGGGCTCACCGCCGCCCTCAGTGCGTACCCCGGCTTCGCCAACACCGGCAGCGACACGGTGAAGAAGCAGGAGGCCGCGGCGTTCCTCGCCAACGTCAGCCACGAGACCGGCGGGCTGGTGCACATAGTCGAGCAGAACACCGCCAACTACCCGCACTACTGCGACTGGAGCCAGTGGTACGGCTGCCCGGCGGGCCAGGCGGCGTACTACGGGCGCGGTCCGATCCAGCTCAGCTGGAACTTCAACTACAAGGCCGCGGGCGATGCGCTCGGCATCGACCTCCTCAACAACCCCTGGCAGGTGGAGAACAACTCCGCCGTCGCCTGGAAGACGGCCCTGTGGTACTGGAACACCCAGTCCGGTCCCGGTTCCATGACCGGCCACAACGCCATGGTCAGCGGCGCGGGCTTCGGCCACACCATCCGCAGCATCAACGGTTCCCTGGAGTGCGACGGCCGCAACCCCGCCCAGGTGCAGAGCCGCGTCAACAACTACCTGAAGTTCACGCAGATCCTCGGGGTTCCCGCGGGCAACAACCTGTACTGCTGAGGCGGCTGACGTGAAGGTGCGCTGCATGATGTCATGCACCTGACCATCCACCGACCGGGTCGCGGGCATCGCGCCACGGCGATGCGCCACGGCCCCGTCCGGACGAAGGGCACACCCTCATGCGCACCTTCCACGTCCTGCTCGCCACGGCCGCGGCGCTGACCGCCGCGGTCGTGGCACCCCCGGCCTCCGCGGGCGTCGCGGCGGACGTTCCCCCCGAGGGGACGTACTACGTCCAGAGCGTCACGACCGGCCTCAACGCCGCCGCCCAGAAAAGCGCCGTGGAACAGCACAGACCCAAGGGCAACGAGGACCACCAGCAGTGGAACCTCCGGGCGAGCGGAGCGTCGTACGTCCTGGAGAACACCGACACGGCGGGCAGCTGTCTCGGCCGCTCCGGCACCCAGGCGCGCGTCGTCGCCTGCACCAGTGCCGACGCGGCCTGGGAGATCGCACCGGCCGGGGACGACCGGTACACCCTCAGGGCCCCCGGCACCGACCGCCATCTGACCGTCGCCGCCAAACCGGCCGGCGCCACCTACCCCGCACAGCTGGCCGTCGGCCCCGCGGGCGACCTCGCCCGCTGGTACCTCACCCCGGTACGGCCGGCCACCCGGCCCATGCCGCCGGCCGACCAGCGCACCCTCGACCAGGTCACCTTCCTGACCGCCCACAACGCCTACGCCAACGGAGTCGACGGCGGCTTCGCCCCGCCGTTCATCAACCTCCTGCCCAACCAGACCCGCGGCATCGACCAGCAACTCGCCGACGGTGTACGCGGGTTCATGCTGGACATCCACCAGACCCCGGACGGCGCGATCCTCTGCCACAACAGCTGCACGCTGGTCAGCAGGCCGGTCGCGCTGTGGGTGGACCTCCAGCGCATGGTCGACTTCCTCAAGGCGCACCCCGATCAGTTCATCACCGTCTTCCTCGAGGACTACGTCGACCCCGGTGTCCTGCGCAGTGAACTCGCCCGGGTCAACGGCCTGTACGACGTGCTCTACCGGCCCGACCGGACCGGTGTGCGCCAAAGCGGCTGGCCGAGGATGGCCGATCTGATCGCCGCCAACCAGCGACTGCTGATCTTCACCGACCACAGCCGCTCCGCCGACGAGGCCGCGGGCCTGACCCGGGACAGCTTCGGTGTGATGTACCAGCGCGAGTGGACGGTCGAGAACTACTGGTCGATGGGGTCCGGTCTGGGCTCCTCCGACTGGTCCTGCTACAGCCGCTGGTACGGTGCCGACCTCAACATCCCGCTGACCCGTACCGAGCCCGGCTTCCGCCCGCTGTTCGTGATGAACCACTTCCGCGACAGCACGATCTCCGCCACGGCGCAGAACGACAACGGCAAACTCGCCGACCGTGCCGAGCGGTTCTGCATGCCGGCCGCGCGCAAGAAGCCCAACTTCCTCGCCGTGGACCGCTACGACCTGGGAAACCCGGCGGCCGCCGTCGCCTCCCTGAACACATACGTCCATCCCTGAGCGTCCATTTCTGGGAAAGACCACTCCTGAGGAAAAACGCTCGCGGCGCACGGGGGATGTGCGACACTCCGGCGATGAGCTCCGAAACGATCACTGCGGACGCCGCGGGCACCTTCGACCTCGGTGATCTGACCGTCAACCGCATCGGCCTGGGAGCGATGCGGTTGACGGGCAGCGCCGCCTTCCACCTCGGCACCCCGAGCGACCGGGGACGTTCGATCGCCCTTCTGCGCAAGGCCGTCGAGCTCGGCGTCAACCACATCGACACGGCGGCCTTCTACTTCTCCGCGCGCCGCTCCGCCAACGAACTGATCAACAGCGCGCTGTCCCCGTACCCGGAGGACCTGGTCATCGCCACCAAGGTCGGCCCGTTCCGGAACTACTCGGGAGAGTGGGGCGTCTCCGCGCGCCCCGACGACCTGCGCGGCCATGTGGAGGAGAACCTGCGCCAGCTCGGCCGCGACCACCTCGACGTGGTCTATCTGCGCCGGATGGGGCAGGACTCGATCGCCGAGCACTTCGGCGCGCTCGCCGAACTGCGCGAGGAAGGACTGATCCGGCACCTCGGCATCTCCGACGTCGAGCCGCGCCATCTGGACGAGGCCCGGGCCATCGCGCCGGTGGTGTGCGTGCAGAACCGCTTCGGGCTCGACTCCCGCGACCCGGCGACCGGCGAACTGCTGCGCATCTGCGGCGAGGAGGGCATCGCCTTCGTGCCGTTCTTCGCGATCGCCGGCGAGGGCGGCTCCCAGGGCGTGCGGAGGGAGGAGGACGACGAGGAGATCGCGGCCGTCGCACGGGCCCACGGCGCGACGCCCGCCCAGGTCCGGATCGCCTGGACCCTGCACCAGGGACCGCATGTGCTGGCCATCCCCGGCACCGGCAACCCCGACCACCTGGCGGAGAACGTGGCCGCCGGCGCCCTGCGTCTCACCGGCGAGGAGATGTCCCGTCTCGACGCGCTGCACACCAAGAGCGCATGAGACATCCGCGGCACACCGTCCGCCGGACCGGGACCGGGACCGGGCCGGTGCCGGCCCGGTCCCGCCTCGTGCCGGGGCACTCCTGACCGCCCCGTGGCCCCGTGCCGCGTTCCCGCGTCCTTCATCCGTCCGGCGGGACTGGCGCCCGGGAAGTTTTACGTATAACCTCACTCGGCGCCCGTCAGTCCCGAAAGGTTCCGATGAGACGCATCGCCCTGGTCACCCTCGTCGTCGACGACTACGACGAGGCGATCCGCCACTACACCGAGGCGCTCGGCTTCCGGCTCGTCGAGGACACCCCGCGCCCGGACGGCTCGCGCTGGGTCGTCGTCGCACCGGACGGGAACGGCGCCGGCACCGCCCTGCTGCTCGCCCGCGCCAGGAACGGGCGCCAGCGGGCCCGGGTGGGCGACCAGACCGGCGGGCGCGTCGGGTTCTTCCTGTACACCGGCGACTTCGCCCGCGACCACGCCCGGATGCGGGCGGCGGGCGTGACCTTCCTGGAGGAGCCGCGGCACGAGCCGTACGGCACCGTCGCCGTCTTCGAGGACCTGTACGGCAATCGCTGGGACCTGCTCCAGCCCGCCACCCCATGACATCCGCCAACCGTCCGAGGAGACGCCCATGACCGCGCCCCGCGTCGGCGCCGACACCCTGCGCAGGCTGCCCAAGGCCGTTCTGCACGACCACCTCGACGGCGGGCTGCGCCCGGCCACCGTCGTCGAGCTCGCCGAGGAGGCCGGCCACACGCTGCCCACCACCGACCCCGACGAGCTCGCGGCCTGGTACTGCGAGGCGGCCAACTCCGGGGACCTGGTGCGGTACATAGCCACCTTCGAGCACACCCTCGCCGTGATGCAGACCCGTGAGGGCCTGCTGCGCACCGCCGAGGAGTACGTCCTCGACCTGGCCGAGGACGGCGTGGTCTACGCGGAGGTCCGCTACGCCCCCGAGCTCATGGTGAAGGGCGGACTGACGCCGGCCGAGGTCGTCGAGACCGTCCAGGAGGGCCTGGCCGCCGGTATGGCCAAGGCGGCCGCCGCCGGTACGCCCGTCCGGGTCGGCACGCTGCTGTGCGGGATGCGGATGTTCGACCGCAGCCGTGAGATCGCCGGTCTGGCGGTCGCCTATCGCGACGCCGGCGTCGTCGGCTTCGACATCGCCGGGGCCGAGGACGGCTTCCCGCCCGCCGACCACCTGGCCGCCTTCGAGTACCTGCGCCGCGAGAACATGCCGTTCACCATCCACGCCGGCGAGGCCCACGGCCTGCCCAGCATCCACCAGGCGCTCCAGGTCTGCGGCGCCCAGCGCATCGGGCACGGCGTGCGGATCACCGACGACATCGTCGACGGCAAGCTGGGCCGGCTGGCCGGCTGGGTGCGCGACCGCCGGATCGCCCTGGAGATGTGCCCGACCTCCAACCTGCAGACCGGCGCCGCCCGTTCGATCGCCGAGCACCCCATCACCGCCTTGAAGGACCTCGGCTTCAGGGTCACCCTCAACACCGACAACCGCCTGGTGTCCGGCACCACGATGACCCGTGAGATGTCCCTGCTGGTCGAGCACGCGGGCTGGACGGTCGAGGACCTGCGCACGGTCACGGTGAACGCGGTCAAGAGCGCGTTCATCCCCTTCGACGAGCGCAACGCCCTGATCAGGGACGTGATCCTGCCCGGCTACGAGTCCGCGCTCTCCAGCAGCCCTCTGACGTAGGCGGCCTGGCCGATGTGCTGCAGGTCGTCGGACAGGACGCTGACGAGGCGGACGCCGAGGGAGACCGGCGGATCCCAGCGCTCGTCGACGATGCGCTCGAGGTCCCCGGCGGCCAGGGAGCGCAGGGCCTTCAGGGTCTGCTCGTGCACGGCGTCGTAGTAGCCGGCCAGCAGCTCACCCGAGTCGACCCGCACCCTGGCGACCTGCGCCGGGCTGTGCCCGTACCCGGTGTCGTGGCGCTCCAGGCCGAGTCCGAAGCGCTCCTGCCAGCCCTGGGAGAGCCACACCTGCTCGAGGCCGAAGGCGTCGGCGACGTGGTCGTCCTGCACGCGCGTGAGGTGCCACAGGAGCCAGGCGATGGAGTTGGCGCCGGCGGCGGGGCGGGCGTTGAGCCGCTCGGCCGGCAGGCCGTCGACGACGGCGTGGAGTTCTTCCCGGATGCGGCCGTAGCCGTCGATGAGGATGTCCCTTGCGTGCATGTGCCCACCCTCGCGCATCCGCTTCCGTCATGCCTCCGAAACACCGCGGGACGCCGGGCACGGTGACTCCAGCAGGGCGACCAGGGCACGGGCGGCGGGGCTGGTGGCCTGCTCGGGCGGCAGCAGGGCGACGGTCTCGTACTCCGCCCCGGTGGACTCCTTCAGCGGCAGCGCGGTCAGCGAGGGCCGCTTGTGCCGGAAGTGGCGGGGCACGACCGCGATGCCGAGGTTCTCGTCGACCAGGTCGAGCAGGCTGTGCACGTCGTTGACCTCCAGGGCCACCGTGCGTCTGATGCCCGCGGCGGCGAAGACCGCGTCGGTGGTCCGGCGCGGCCCCCAGTCCGGGTGGAAGTCCACGAAGACCTCGCCGCCCACGTCCTGCGGCGTGAGGGCGGCACCGGACGCCGCGAGCCGATGGCCGGGGTGGCACAGCACGGTCATCGGCTCGCCGGCCAGCGACACCGAGCGCAGCTGGTCGGTGTCCGCGCGGGTGCGGTAGGCGAACGCCAGGTCGAGCCGGCCGGCCGCGACCTCCTCCGCCAGCGCGCCCGAGCCCGCCTGCCGCAGCCGTATCTCCACATCCGGGTGCTGCCGCCGGAACGCGGCGAGCAGCCCGGCGACATACACCCCGGCGACGCACTGCTCGGTGCCCAGCGACAGCGTGCCGCGCAGTACGCCCTGCACCGCCGCCACCGCCTCGTACGCCGCCCGCACCTGCGCCAGGATCCGCTCCGCCTCACCGAGCAGCGCGCGCCCGGCCTCCGTGAGCGTCACCCGGCGCGTGGTGCGCACGAACAACGGGGTCCGCAACTCCCGCTCCAGCGACCGGATCGACGCCGACAGTCCCGACTGGGAGACCATCAGCCGCTCGGCCGCCCGGGTGAAGTGCCGCTCCTCGGCGACGGCGACGAAGTGCTGGAGGTGGCGCAGTTCCATGACTGAGAAGCCTAGTCGCTGAATTCCATCGGATTCTTCTGTTGGACCGCTGGCAGCCGGTGGCGCCAGAGTGGGACACCGGTTCCACGGAGCCGGTCGTTTCCCGTCGACGTCCCAGGGAGTCGCGTTGTACCTCGCCCACCCCGACCGCTATGCGGACATGCTCTACCGGCGCGCCGGACGCAGTGGCCTGAAGCTCCCCGTGCTGTCGCTCGGCCTGTGGCACAACTTCGGCCCCGACCGCCCGGCCGAGACCCGGCGCGCCCTGCTGCGCCGCGCCTTCGACCTCGGCATCACCCACTTCGACCTGGCCAACAACTACGGTCCGCCGCCCGGCGCCGCCGAGTCCGCCTTCGGCGAGGTGCTGCGGACGGACTTCGCGCCGTACCGGGACGAGCTGGTGATCTCCACCAAGGCCGGCCATCTGATGTGGCCCGGCCCGTACGGCGAATGGGGCTCGCGCAAGTACCTGCTGGCCTCGCTGGACCAGAGCCTGAGGCGGATGGGCCTGGAGTACGTCGACATCTTCTACTCGCACCGCCCCGACCCGGACACTCCGCTCGAGGAGACGATGGGCGCCCTGCACACGGCGGTCCAGCAGGGCAAGGCGCTCTACGTCGGCATCTCCAACTACTCCCCGGAGCAGACCCGCGAGGCCGCCCGGATCCTGGGCGAGATGGGCACCCCGCTGCTCGTCCACCAGCCGCGCTACTCGATGCTCGACCGGCGTCCCGAGGAGGAGGGCCTGCTGGACGTCCTCGGTGAACTCCAGGTCGGTTCCATCGTCTACTCGCCGCTGGAGCAGGGCCTGCTCACCGCCCGCTACCTCGACGGCATCCCCGAGGACTCGCGCGCGGCGAGCGACAGCCCGTTCCTGAACTCCGACGCGGTCACCGGGGAACTGGTGGACAGGCTGCGCGCCCTGCAGAAGATCGCCGAGTCCCGCGGCCAGTCCCTGGCCCAGCTGGCCCTGGCCTGGGTGCTGCGCGGCGGCCGGGTCACCTCGGCCCTGGTCGGCGCGAGCAGCCCGCAGCAGCTCCAGGACAGCGTCGAGGCGATCCGCAACCTGGACTTCGACGCGGAGGAACTGGCCCGCATCGACGCGATCGTCCGGCCGTAGGGGGCCGTTCCACGTCCCGGCAGGAGCACCCTGCCGGGACGGGCCGCGCGGGCCGGTCCCGCCGGGCGAGGCCGCGCGGCCACGGACCGTCACGGTTTCGGCCACACAGCGTGCCGAATATGCCGGGAGACTGGCCGGAAAGTCGTGGTGACACTGTTTCAGCAGTGAACATACTCGGGATTCAGGGCAGTTCACCACACAACAATCATGCTTCACCGCACGGAGACCGCCCGGAGAGCGAGGCAGTACCAGTAGGGCGACGACGCGACGGGGGAGGAGCAGTGCACGACGAATTCCTGTGCCATGTCACTGCGTACGGCGTGTGCGACGGACGCCGCGTCGGTGTCCCGCTCGGCACCTACCGCGCGCCCACCCTGGCCCTGGCCCTGTGGTGGCTGCGGGACCGCGCCTCCTGGATCGCCGAACGGCTCGACCCCCTTCCCGACAGCCCCCACGTCCCGGCCGGTGCGCTCGTCCCGGTGCCGGACACCGTGCCCGACGTACCGAGCATTCTGCGTGCCTGGTGCGCCGACATCGCACAGCAGGAAGCCGTCGCCGACGAGCTGGCCGACGGCCGATTGGTACGGATCGCCGCCAGCGACGACACCACCGAGTACGAACTGCTCGCGGAGTCGGTGGACTCCCTGCGCATGCACCGCACCCTCCCGGCCCTCGTCCTGCCGATGGCCTGACGGCGATCCCTGGGAGGAGCCCCCGGGAGGAGCCCCCGGGAGGAGCCCCCGGGAGGAGGCCCCGGGAGGAGCCCCGGGAAGGCTTCGGCCCGGTGGCGCACCCGCGCGGACGGCACGCCCGCCGGGAGAGCCGTACGCGGGGACTGCCGGGCGCGGCCCGGGGTAACAGGACAGATGCGGAAGTGTCCGGCCATCGGCTCGGCGGGAGAGACATGCATGACCGAGGACCTGGACGGGACAGCGATACCGGCTGGTTTCGATGTTCCCGTGGAACCGCTCCGGCGGGCGGCGCACTACACCGGTGAACCGGGGTGCATCGCCGCGGCGCGGTCCTTCGCCGCGCAGTTCCTGGACCAGCTCAGAACCGAGTGGTGCGCCGGGATCGGCCCCCGCTCCGGCGACGCGCTCCTGCTGGTGGTCAGCGAACTGGTCACCAACGCCGATCAGCACAGCAACGGCCCCTACATCCTGGAACTCGAGGGAACGGACACCTTCGTCGGCGTATGCGTCTACGACAGCAGCGCCGCGTTGCCCCGGCGCTTCCCCCGGGACCCGCAGCGCGTCGGCCGGCACGGCCTGGAGATCGTGCACGCGCTGGCCTCCGAGGTCACCGTGGAGCGGGTGCCGGTCGGCAAGCGGGTGCGCGCGGTGGTCGCCCTCGGCGGCGACTGAGTGACCAGGGGTGCTGTGCGCATCGTGCCGCACCCCGCTCGACGCGGGCACAAGGCGCCGCTCACCGAAGCCGGCCCGCTCCGCGCGACACCCTGGACGGAACCCGGGGCCGCTCAGGCGCAGCCCAGCTCGCCCAGCATTCCCTGGCGCAGCTGTGTGATGATCTTCTTGATCAGCCGGGAGACGTGCATCTGCGAGCAGCCGAGCCGTTCGCCGATCTCCGCCTGGGTGGCCTCCTCCACGAACCGCAGATGGATGATCTGCCGGTCGCGTTCACTGAGCCCGGCCACCAGCGGTGCGAGGCAGTGGAAGTCCTCGACGAGCCCGATCCCGGTCTCCTCGACCCCGATGAAGTCGGCGAGCACCGCCTCGCCGTCCTCGGCGCCGTCACCGGTGAGGGCGGCGTCCAGCGACGCGGAGTTGTAGCCGTTGGAGGCGATCTGGGCCTCGATCACCTGCTCCTCGGAGAGATTCATCAGCGTGGCGAGCTCGCCGACCGTCGGGTCCCGGTCCAGACGGCTGGACAGCTCCTCACGGGCCCGGGCCAGCTCCACCCGCAGCTCCTGCAGCCGCCGCGGGACGTGCACCGCCCAGGTGGTGTCACGGAAGAACCGCTTGATCTCACCGACGATGTAGGGCAGGGCGAAGGAGGTGAACTCCACCTCGCGCGCCAGCTCGAACCGGTCGATGGCCTTGATCAGACCGATCATCCCGGTCTGGACGATGTCCTCCATGTCGTCGCCGCGGTTGCGGAACCGGCCGGCCGCGAACCGCACCAGCGACATGTTCATCTCAATGAGAGTGTTGCGCGCGTACTGGTATGCGGGCGTGCCCTCCTCCAGCTCCGTCAGCCGCCGGAAGAAGTGACGGGACAGCTCCCGTGCGTCCCGTGGAGCGACCGACCGCGGGTTGGCCACCCCCGGCAGCGGCTCACCGTCCGTCCCGGTCTCCGGGGTCTCCCCGACCGCTGTCTCGGACCGGCTCACGGCGGTGTCCATTGCCTCTCCCAGTAAGGTCACGGTGCGGCCTCTGCCTTCTCGGCCTGTGTACGTCTGCCTGTGTACGTCCGGTCCCGGTGCTCCGCCACCGAAGGGCTCGTCGAACGACTGCGCGACCCCCGCGTTCCCTGCCCGCGGCGATGTATGCGCCCGGCCCCGGCTTTTCGCCGCTGCGCCCCTCTTGTCCCTCCGGTGGCCCTCCTGCGGGGCCGTACGGATTGCGGGTACCCGACGTCACCGGGAGGATGCCCTCCGTGTTCCGGGCCGCGTGGCGGCGACCGCTGCGGGCGGCGGACACGGCCGGTATGCGCCCGAACCGGTGATTCACCCAGAGCGGAATGCCGCTCTCTTCCGCCCGCGCGGATGATCCTTACGCTGAAGGGATGAGCAGCCGAGCACCCCGTCGAGCACCGGATCGAGTCCGTGTCGTCCCCGTGAATCCGCCGGCCGTACGCTCCGGAACGGCCCGCCCGCAGTCCCGCCGCCCGGCCGAGGCCCCCCGCGAACCGCTCTGGCGCGACCTCGTCGGCGATGTCCTGCGCCGGGAGAGACTCGCGCAGGAACGCACGCTCCAGGACGTCGCCGACGCGGCACGGATCTCGATGCCGTATCTGTCGGAGATCGAACGCGGCCGCAAGGAAGCCTCCTCGGAGGTCCTCGCGGCCGCGGCACGGGCGCTCGGCCTGGGGCTGGGCGACCTGCTGTCACGGGCGCGGGACGAGCTGGCGCGGGTCACCCGCCCCGCTCTGTCCGCCTCCCGCCACGACGGCCTGTGCCTGGCCGCCTGACGGCACACCGTCCCGGCCGGCGTCCCGTGTGCGCCTCAGACGGATGCGAGACGCCGGCTCAGCACCTTGTCGGCCAGCCCGTAGGCCACCGCCTCCTCGGCGGTGAACACCTTGTCGCGGTCCATGTCCGCGCGCAGGGTGGCGACATCGTGACCGGTGTGCCGGGACAGCACCTCCTCCACCTGGGAACGGATCCGGACCATTTCCTTGGCCTCCAGCGCCAGATCGGAGACCGTGCCCTGCCGGCCGCTGCTGGCCGGCTGCCCCAGCAGCACGCGCGCGTGCTGCAGCACGAACCGCCGTCCCGGATCCCCGCCCGCCAGCAGGACCGCCGCCGTGGAGGCCGCCTGCCCCACGCAGAACGTGGAGATCGGCGCCTGGACGAACGTCATCGTGTCGTAGATCGCCATCAGCGAGGTGAACGATCCGCCGGGCGAGTTGATGTACAGCGCGATCTCCTGCTCGGGGTTCTCCGACTCCAGGTGGAGAAGCTGGGCGATGACGACGTTGGCCACGCTGTCGTCGATCTCGGTGCCGAGAAAGACGATCCGCTCGTTCAGCAGCCGGCTGAACACGTCGTACGACCGCTCGCCCCGAGCGGTCCGCTCGATCACGTACGGAACCGTGTACGACCCCATGTCACCATCCCATCCGCCGGCGGGCGGCTGGGAGGATCTCGGCGAACGAGTCCACCACCCGGTCCACGATCCCGTACTCCAGGGCCTGCTGGGCCGTGAACCAGCGGTCCCGGTCGCTGTCCCGCGCGATCGTCTCCTCGCTCTGCCCGGTGTGCTCGGCGGTGATCCGCTCGATGCTCCGCTTGATGTACTCCAGGTTCTCCGCCTGGATCTCGATGTCGGCGGTGGTGCCGCCGATGCCCGCCGACGGCTGGTGCATCATGATCCGCGCGTTCGGCAGCGCGAACCGCTTGCCGCGGGCCCCCACCGTCAGCAGGAACTGGCCCATGCTGGCCGCGAACCCCATGGCCAGCGTCGCCACGTCATTGGGGATGAGCCGCATCGTGTCGTAGATGGCGAGGCCCGCGGTGACGGACCCGCCGGGGCTGTTGATGCACAGGACGATGTCGTTGCGCGGGTCCTCGGCCGACAGCAGGAGCAGCTGCGCGCACACGCGGTTGGCCGACGCGTCGTCGACCTGGGTGCCCAGGAACACGATCCGCTGCGCGAGCAGTCCGGCCGCGAGATGGTCGTCGAACCGGCTGGGAAAGGCGTCCCCCTCCATGGCACGCGGCAGGAACGGGGTGAGCGGGGACAGTGCGGTCGGTGGAGCCATCGGGTCTCCTCACGTTGACGGGATGCTGCCGAACCCCACTGTCGCCCCGGTGAGTTGCTCCCGGGTGGTTTCTCTGCCCGCAGCAGATTCGCCACGAGCAGAGCCGCCCCGCCGGCCCTCCCCGGACACCGGCCGCCTCCCCGGACACCGGCCGGGAGAACGCCCGTACGTCAGGCCGGCATACGTCAGCCGGAAGGAACGCCCGTACGTCCCGGCCGCCGCATCCCCGGACTTTTTCGCGGGCGCACCGATGAGTTCCGTCGTGCGGACGAGTCGGTATCCATGTCCGCATCACCCGTGCAGGAGGAACCCATGACCGCCCGAGGATTCACCACCTGTCTCTGGTTCGACGGCCAGGCCGAGGAGGCCGCCCGCTACTACGTCTCGGTCTTCCCGGACTCCCGCATCGGACGGGTCACCTGCTGCAACGAGGCCGGCCCGGGGGTCCCCGGTTCGGTGCTCACCGTCGACTTCGTGGCGAACGGCCAGAAGTTCGTCGCGCTCAACGGCGGCCCCGACTTCACGTTCAACGAGGCGGTCTCCTTCCAGATCCACTGCGCGGACCAGGAGGAGGTCGACCGCTACTGGGCCAGGCTCACCGAGGACGGCGGCGAGCCCGGCCCCTGCGGCTGGCTCAGGGACAAGTACGGCGTCTCCTGGCAGGTCGTCCCGGACAGGCTCCTCGAGATGCTCTCCGACCCCGACACGCAGAAGACGGTCCGTGTCACACGGGCGATGTACGCCATGAGCAAGTTCGACATCGCCGCGCTGGAGAAGGCGTACGCCGGCGAGTGACGGCGGGCCGCGGGGCCGGTCCACCCGTGCGGGGGAGTGGACCGGCCCCGCGGGCCCTCGGCTCAGGACAGGTCGTTCACCAGTACCGCCGCCCCGTCGAAGCGGCCGGCCTTCAGGTCCCGCAGGGCCCGCGGGGCCTCGGACAGCGGATAGGTGTGCGTGGTGGCGCGCACGCCGTGCCGGGCGGCCAGGGCGAGGAACTCCCGGCCGTCCTCCCGGGTGTTCGAGGTGACGCTGCGCAGCTCCTTCTCGTAGAACAGCTCGCTCTCGTAGTGCAGCGGCGGCGTGTCGCTCAGATGGATCCCGGCGACGGACAGGACACCGCCGCGGTCGAGGGCCCGCAGGGCCACCGGGACCAGGTCGCCCACCGGGGCGAACAGGATCGCGCTGTCCAGCGGCTCGGGCGGCGACGCGTACGCGTCCTGGGCCGAGGCGGCGCCCAGCTCCAGCGCGAGCCGCCGCGCAGCCTCCCCGCGGGTCATGACATGCACGGTGGCCCCCTGGGCGAGCGCCACCTGGGCGCACAGATGCGCGCTGCCCCCGAAGCCGTACAGGCCGAGCCGCCCGCCCGGCGGCAGCGAGGCCCGGCGCAGCGCCCGGTAGCCGATGATGCCCGCGCACAGCAGCGGGGCGAGCGCCACGTCGTCGACCCCGCCGGGCAGCCGGTAGGCGAAGTCGGCCGGAACGGTGGTGTACTCGGCGTAGCCGCCGTCGGCGTCCCAGCCGGTGTAGCGGGAGGCCGGGCAGAGGTTCTCCGCACCACGCACGCAGTAGGCGCAGGTGCCGTCGGTACGGCGCAGCCAGGCCACGCCCACCCGGTCTCCGGGCTCGAAGCCGCTCACCGCCCGCCCCCGGTCCGCCACCACGCCCACGACCTCGTGGCCCGGGGTGACGCCGGGCCGGTGCACCGGCAGGTCGCCCTCGGCGACGTGCAGGTCGGTGCGGCACACCCCGCACGCGCGCACCCGCACCAGCAGCTCGTCGTCCCCCGGCACGGGCACCGGCTTCTCCACCAGCCGCAGCGGTTCCTCCTCCACCGGCCGCGGCCCGGTCACCGCCCACGCCCGCATCGTGCTCTTCGCCATCTCGCACCCCGTCCTGCCGACGACCGCCCCCGACCGCCCCGGTGTGGAATCCGGTGCGGAACCCAGTGTGGAACAAACGGGCCCGTTCGGCGCGCGGCCGCTTTCGGAGGGACCCCTCCGCCGGAGCGTGGCATGATCGAGCCCATGCGTGAACGTGTGGTGGCCGCCTGCGACGGGGCGTCGAAAGGAAACCCGGGTCCGGCGGGCTGGGCATGGGTCGTCTCGGACGACACCGGGGCCCCGGTTTGCTGGGAGGCGGGAGCGCTCGGCAGGGCGACCAACAACGTCGCCGAACTCACGGCGCTGGAGCGGCTGCTGACGGCGACCGACCCGGATGTGCCGCTCGAGGTGCGGATGGACTCGCAGTACGCGATGAAGGCCGTGACCACCTGGCTGCCCGCCTGGAAACGCAACGGCTGGCGGACGGCCGCCGGCAAGCCGGTCGCCAACCAGGAGCTGGTGGTGCGGATCGACGCACTCCTCCAGGGCCGCTCGGTCGACTTCCGCTACGTCCCCGCCCACCAGGTCGACGGGGACCCGCTCAACGACTTCGCCGACCGTGCCGCCAGCCAGGCGGCCTCCGCGCAGCAGGCGGCGGGCAGCGCCCTCGGCTCGCCCGAGCCGCCGCCCTCGCCCGTCGCCCCGGCCTCCCCGCGCCGCCGCGCCGGCACCAGGACGGCCCGGCAGCGCGGCGGAGCGTCGTCCCGCACGATCAAGGCGAAGTTCCCCGGCCGCTGCGTGTGCGGCCGTTCCTACGCGGCCGGTGAGCCCATCGCCAGAAACGACCAGGGCTGGGGGCACCCGGAGTGCCGTACGGCCGCCACCGGGCAGCCGGCGGGGCGGGTGGCAGACTGACGCCATGGAGGAACGCGCATTCCGCAGGTCGCACCAGCACGCGTCGGTGGTCGGGCTCGGCACCTGGCAGCTGGGCGCCGACTGGGGCGACGTGGACGACAAGGAAGCCCTCGCCGTCCTGGAGGCGGCCGCCGAGTCGGGGGTGACCTTCTTCGACACCGCCGACGTCTACGGCGACGGGCGCAGCGAGTCGATCATCGGGGACTTCCTCAGGTCCCGGCCGGACCTGCACGTGCTGGTCGCCACCAAGATGGGCCGCCGCGTCGAGCAGATCCCGCAGAACTACGTCCTGGACAACTTCCGCGCCTGGAACGACCGTTCCCGGCGCAACCTCGGCGTCGACCGCATCGACCTGGTGCAGCTGCACTGCCCGCCGACGCCCGTGTACTCCAGCGACGAGGTGTTCGACGCCCTCGACACCCTGGTCGAGGAGGGGCGGATCGCCGCCTACGGCGTGAGCGTGGAGACCTGTGCCGAGGCGCTGACGGCGATCGCCCGGCCGAACGTGGCCAGTGTGCAGATCATCCTCAACCCGTTCCGCATGAAGCCGCTGCGCGAGGTGCTGCCCGCCGCGCGGGAGGCGGGCGTCGGCATCATCGCCCGGGTCCCGCTGGCCTCCGGGCTGCTGTCCGGCAGGTACACCAAGGACACGGTCTTCCCGGCCAACGACCACCGCACCTTCAACCGGCACGGCGAGGCCTTCGACCAGGGCGAGACCTTCTCCGGCGTCGACTACCTCACGGGCGTGGAGGCCGCCGCCGAGTTCGCCGCGCTCGCTCCCGAGGGCTTCACCCCGGCCCAGCTCGCGCTGCGCTGGATCATCCAGCAGCCCGGTGTCACCACCGTCATCCCGGGGGCCCGCTCACCGGAGCAGGCCCGCGCGAACGCCGCCGCCGCGCAGCTGCCGCCCCTGGGCGAGGAGACCCTCGCGGCGATCCGGGACCTGTACGAGCGCCGGATCAAGGACCAGGTGGAGCCCCGCTGGTAGACACCGGCATCCCTAGGCGAAGGCCTCGCGCAGCGCGGGCAGCAGTGTCCTCGCCGACCAGTCGAGGAACGGCTCCTGCGACGCGCCGCCGATCTGCACCAGCGCGATCTCCGTGAACCCGGCCTCGGCGTAGGGACGTACGGCCTCCACGAAGACCTCCGGGTCGTCGCCGCACGGAATCGCGTCGGCCACGTCGTCGGGGGTGACGAACTGCGTGGCCCCCTCGAACGCGTCCGGGTGAGGCAGTTCGGAGTTCACCTTCCAGCCGCTGCCGAACCAGCGGAACTGCGCGTGGGCCCGCTCCACCGCCGCCTCGCGGTCGGGGTCGTGGCAGACCGGAAGCTGGCCCACGCGCGGCTTGCCCTCGCCGCCGTGCCGGTCGAAGGCCTCCAGCAGCCCCGCCTTGGGCTCGGTGGCGATCACCAGATCGGCGAGGCGGCCGGCGAGGGCACAGGACTGCTCGCCGGAGACGGCGATGCCGATGGGCGGCGGCTGGTCCGGCAGGTCCCACAGCCGGGCCGACTCCACGGTGAAGTGTGTGCCGTGCCGGGTGACATGACCGCCCCGGAACAGCTCCCGGATGATCTCGACGGCCTCCTCCAGCCGTTCGTGGCGCACGTCGACGGACGGCCAGCCGCCGCCCACGACATGCTCGTTGAGGTTCTCGCCGGAGCCCAGGCCCAGCCGGAACCTGCCCTGCGACAGCAGGTGCAGCGTCGCCGCCTTCTGCGCCACGACCGCCGGGTGGTAGCGGAAGGTCGGGCAGGTCACGTACGTCATCAGCGGAATGCGCGAGGTCGCCTGGGCGGCGGCCCCGAGGACGCTCCAGACGTACGGCGCGTGCCCCTGCGAGCGCAGCCAGGGGAAGTAGTGGTCGGAGGCCACCGAGAAGTCGAAGCCGGCCCCCTCGGCCCGCACCACATGGCCGACCAGCTCCCGGGGCCCGGCCTGCTCGGTCAGCATCGTGTATCCGAACCGCACCATGGGCGCCGAGTCCCCGGGGACGGTGCCCCGGAAACGGGGATCAGGCCGGGGCCGGCCGGAAGGTCCGGAGGAAGACCTTCAGCGCCTGCCTGTTCACCGGCGAGGTGAAGTCGTCGGCGGGGGTCGTCCAGCGCAGCGAGAAGCTGCGTCCGCCGCCGAGGAGGAAGCCGCGGCCGAAGGTGCGCACCCGCTCGTCCCCGGTGCCGGACAGCCACTCCATGTCGGCCGCCTTGCGTCCCTGGTACGTCGTCGCGCGGATGGCGCCGATCCGCCGGTACGCCGTCTGCCGCTCCTCCAGCGCGGGCTCGACCTCGTCCCGCCAGATCACGACCGGGTCCGGGCCTGCCTGGGTGCTGTAGGTGACGGCGAGGGTGCGTGCGTCCCCGTCCGCGCCGAAGACCACCCGGTACGCCTGGTGGGGGGCGCGGGTGGTGCTCACCCGGCGCCATCCCTCGGGCAGCGCGAGGGAGAAGCCCTCCGGCGCGCTGAAGGGGCGGAAGCCGGCCGGCAGGCCGGTCGCCGTGGCCGACGGGGAGGCGCCGGCCGGCGGCGGGGTGCTCCGCCCGGTCCGGCCTTTGGAGCCGGTGGCGGAGAAGGACGGCTCGGCGGTGCCGGGGGCGGCGACGGAGCCCGGACCGCCGGTGCCGGGCAGCAGGAGGGCGGCGGCCAGTGCGGCGGCCGTGACGGTGGCGACAGCCAGCGCGGTGCCCAGGACCATGGTCCGTCTGCTCCGGGCCCGGACCGCCGCGCCCATTCCGCGCAGGCGGGGCCGGGGAGCCGCGGGCGCGACTGTGCCGGGGTCCTCGTCCACGACCCGGGTGAGTGCCTCCCGCACCGCCGGGCGGGTCAGGCGGTCCCGGTAGTTCTTGCGCAGCAGGCCCTCCACGACCCGCTCGAGCGGCCCGGTCCGCAGGGGCGGGCGCATCGGCAGCCGGACCACGTCCTGCAGCGTGACCTTGGGCCGGCCCCGGTCGCGGAACGGCGTGTGCCCCTCGGTCATCGTGTAGAGCAGTGCGCCGAGCGCCCACAGGTCGGCCGCCGGTCCGATCCGCTCGTCGCGGGCCTGCTCCGGGGAGGCGTACGACGGTGCGGTGAGCCGGGGCACGAGGGTCGCGCCCACCAGGCCGAAGCCGGTCACCACGACCTCGTCCCCGTCCCGTACGAAGACCTGGCCGGGGCCGAGTTCGCCGTGCGTGATGCCCTCGGCGTGCGCGGCCTCCAGCACATCGAGCAGGTCCAGTCCGATGCGGGCCGCCCGTACAGGGGTGAACGCCCCTTCCCGCGCGAGGAGTTCGCCCAGGGGGACGCCGTCGACCCACTCGGCGACCGTCCACAGCGTCCCCGCCTCCACCACGGCGTCGACCACCGTGGCGACCCGGCCCGGCCGCAGCAGCCCCATGGTCTCGGACATCCGCAGGACGCGGGCGGTGATGCGCCGGGCGTCGTCCTGGCCGGTGCCCTCCGGGAGCCCGGTCTGCGTCAGCAGACGGGGGCACTCCGTCTCGCTGTCCTCGCCGTACCAGCAGATGTGGTTCGTCTCGCGGTGGAGGACCTCGAGGAGCCGGTACCGTCCGGCGACCGACCCGTGTGCGGACACATGCCCCTGGACCATGGCCATCCTTCGCTGAGCTGAGAACACCGGCTCTCGCCTTTCGCCTTTTCCGAGGGATACGACGGAGAGCACCGGGTGCGTTCAAAAGGATCGTGGTCCGGAGGCCGTTTCCGCGGCCGTTTCCGCCGCTGTTCGGCGGGCTGCCGGGTGCGTGCGCGACGCAATCCGTCCGGATGCCGCGCCCGGTGCCGTCCGGGGCGCCGGACGCGGCCGGAGGTGCGCCGAGGTGCTGCTCGGGCGGGGGACGGACGGGACCGCATACGGGGCGGGAAATTCTGTTCCTCTTGTCACGAGGGGCGCCCGCGCTTTTCCGCGGAGTGATCCTCCGGGCGAATGCGCGGGCGCCGACCTGCGGTAACCGCCGGTAAATTCATACGGCGGCCGTATGCGGTCCGCCGATGCTTTTCGAGCGGGTCCGGTGTGCGCCGTTTCAGCGCGGTGCGCATTCAGCGCAGCCCGAACCGGTCCGCCCAGGACATGATGTCGGCGGGCGTCGCATTGCCTCCGCACACCACCAGCCCGAGCCGGACGTCCGGGCCGACCCGCTCCCGTACGCGCCGTGCGGCCGGCAGCAGACAGCCCGCGGCGGGTTCGGCCCACACCTTGGCGTGCTCGGCGAGGTCGAGGCAGCCGCGCACGGCCTCGCGGTCGGGCACCACGAGCACCTCTTCGACCAGGGCGGAGACATGGTCGTACGTCAGCCGGGACACGGCCGGCGCGCTGAGCGTGGTCACGATCGAGGACAGGGCCACGGGCACCGGACCGCCGGCCGCCAGCGCCTCGGACATGGCCTGGGCGCCCTCGGTCTCCACGCCCCAGACCCGCACACCGGGCCGCAGTGCGCGCAGGGCCGCGGCGACGCCCGCGATCAGTCCGCCGCCTCCGATGCTGACGAGCACGTCGGTGAGGTCACCGGCGTCCTGGGCCAGCTCCAGGCCGACGGTGCCCTGCCCGGCGATCACCACGGGGTCGTCGAAGGGGTGGACCAGGGTGAGGCCCTCGTCCCGCAGCCTTTCCGCCGTGGCGAACGCCTCGTCCATGCCGTCGGTCAGCCGTACCGTGGCCCCGCTCTCCTCCGCGATCGCGACGGACCGCGCGGGCGCGGAGCGCGGCATGACCACGGTGGCCTTCACCTGGAGGGCGGCGGCCATCACCGCGAGTGCGATTCCGTGGTTCCCGCCGCTGACCGCGACCACTCCCGCGTCCCGCTCCGCCTCGCTGAGCGACAGCAGCTTCGCCGTCGCTCCCCGCGCCTTGAAGGACCCGGTCCGCTGCAGCAACTCCAGCTTCGCGGTCACGGGGACACCGAGCAGCGCCGACAGGCCGGGACTCGGCACGGTGGGCGTCCGCACGATGTGCGCGCCGATCCGCTCGCCCGCGGCTTCGATCTCCGAGATGCCGATCAAGACAGTTCACCCTTCCGGCGCGTCGCACGACGCTCCGCGCCGCGTAGACCCTCACCCGGCGGAGCGGCACGGGTCAACACGTTTCCCGTCCGTTCCGGTCGCGTCCCGTCCGTTTCCGTCCCCGCCCGTTTCCGTCCCCGTCCGGTTCCGTTCCGTCCGGTCCCGGCGGCGCGGTCCGGGACGCCGGGGACGGCGCCGGTGTGCGGCCGGGCACGCGCGACCCGTGTCCGGTCCTTCCGGGAACAGGGTCACCGGGTGCGCTCGAGGAGGAAGGCCGGCAGGGCGTGCAGTGCGGCCGCGGCCGTCGCCCGCAGGGGGACCTCGGACAGGGCCGCCCCGGCGGCGTCGAGGTGGCGGTGGGCCTCGGCCAGGGCCGCGGTGCGGCCGCCCGCCGCCTCGATCAGGGCCGCGGTCTCGGCGGGGTCCGCGTCCGACGCCAGGCGTGCGGCCAGACGCCGGGCCGCCGGGCCCGTGGTGTCCAGGGCGGCCAGGACCGGGAACGTCTTCTTGCGCTCCCGCAGGTCCGCGTGGACGGGCTTGCCCGTCACGGCGGGATCGCCCCACAGCCCCAGGATGTCGTCCACGATCTGGAAGGCGACCCCGAGATGCCGTCCGGCCCGGTCCAGCGCGTCGGCCGTCGCCGGGGGCGCCCCGCCGAGGAGGGCGCCGAGCGCGGCGGCGCAGCCCAGCAACGCGCCCGTCTTCCGCTCCGCCATCACCCGGTACGCCTCCGGCCGCACCCGCTCGGGCCCCGTCCAGGGCCGTGCGGCGAACAGCAGGTCGTCGGCCTGCCCGTGCAGCAGGTCGGACAGGGCCGCGGACAGCCGGCGCAGCGTCCCCGCGCCGCCGGGAGCGGCGGCGAGCGTCTCGACGGCCAGCGCGAACAGGGCGTCACCGGCCAGGACGGCCGGACCGGTGCCGTACGCCTTCCACACCGCTGGCCTGCCGCGCCGCATCCCGTCGCCGTCCATGATGTCGTCGTGCAGCAGGGAGAAGGTGTGCACCAGCTCCACGGCGACCGCCGCGGCCGCCCCGTCCCGCCCGTCGGCCCCGGCCGCCTCCGCCCCGAGCACCGCCAGCGCCTGCCGCAGGCCCTTTCCGCCCGACGCGGCCACCGGAGCCCCGCCGACCTCGCACCAGCCGAACGCGTACCCGGCCATCTCCCCGACCCACGGGTGCAGCCGTCCGACCGCCTCCGTGAGCGCGGGCCGCACCAGCTCCCGGCAGCGCTCCAGTACGTCGGGCACACTCACCGCAGCCGGCCCCGCCGAGGACACCGCCGTCATCGCACGGCCTCCTGGACCACCGGGGCCTGAGGGGTCTGGGTGAGGCCGAACTCCTCCTGCGCCCGGCGCACCATCTCCTCCGCGTGCCGCAGGCCGATACGGGCCGTCGTGCGGGCCAGATCGGCCAGTTCGGCCGCCGTCTCCGCGCGGTCGCGGCCCAGACGGGCCAGGGACTTGGCCAGACCCAGACGGGACAGCGCCTCGCCGCGCGGTTCGGCGATGGCGCGGAACTCCGCCAGAGCCCGCTGGTACCACTCGCGCGCCTCGTCGTAACGCCCCGCGCGGTAGAGGACGTTGCCGCGCATCTTGTGGTTGTACGCCAGCGCGGAGGCCAGGTTCATCGCACGGCAGGTCTCCTCCGCCTCGCCGAGCAGCGCGAGCGCCCGCTCGGTGTCGCCGTCGCGGACGGACACCACGTCGGCGAGTCCCCGCAGCGCCCAGGCGTGGCCGCGCCGGTCGTCGGCACGCGCGGCTATCCCGGCCGCCTCCTCGAACATCGCGTACGCGGTGTCGTACGACCCGGTGTTGCGGTGCATCTGCGCGATGCCCTCCAGTGCCCACACCGTGTGCCGTGCCTCGCCGCGCCGCCGCGCCTCGGCGAGCAGCTGCTCGTGCAGCCGGCCGACGGCCTCGTAGTCGCCCTGGATACGGCCGGTCTCCGCGAGCCCGGCCAGCGAGTAGCCGCGTACGACGACGTCCCCGCCGCGCTCGCCGAGTTCCGCCGCGAGGGAGAGCAGCCGCCAGGCCAGGGCGAACGCCCCGCGCTGCCGGGCCAGCGTGCCGCCGCTCCACAGGGCCCAGGCCATCGCGGCCGTGTCCCCGGCCTCCCGGGCTGCCCGGTAGCTGGCCTTCCAGGCCAGGTCCGCCTCCCGGACCCGGCCGAGCCGCCGGTACGCCTCCGCGACCGCCAGCCCGGAGCGGGCCGCCTCAGCCGGCCTCCCGGCCCGCTCGGCGGCTGCCAGCTGCTCCTTGCCGGCGGCCAGGACCTCGGTCAGCGAGGAGTTCACGGACAGGGAGGTGAGGGCGCCCTGATACTCCGGGGCGAATGCCTTGCCGTACATGTGCGCCTTTCTATACACCATGTGTATACATGGCGTGTATAACGAATCGGGGACCATCCCCGGCCACCACAGGGACCGGGGCGGTCGGCTGTCACCGATCAAGACGTGAGCACCCACGGCGGGGGTTGCCTGTGCGACGCGGATCACCTTTCGAGAGCTCAACTTCCTTAATTTTGCTGAGGGTTGTGCGTCTTTGCCTCGCTCGGCCGGATGACGACGCACCCCTCGCCCCGTCCGCGCACCGCCATCGGCGACAGCCCCTCCCCGGTGAGCGCACGCTTGAGCATGCCGCCCACGTCCTGGCCCTTGCGTTCGAACCGCAGATCGCCGCGGAAGGCCGCCGTCGAGCCCTGACGGGCGGACATCTCGCCGTCCACCGTGTACTTGAGGCACGTGGCGTTCTCGACCGGCATGCCCGGCGCGGTCGAGGAACGCACCATGTGCTCACCGGAGAAAAGATCACCCTTCATGCGGGCATCCTGGCCCGAAGGCGCCGCTTGCACCGGAATCACCGGGCCGGTTCGGCGTCCTCGGCCCGGTCCGGGAGCCCAGCCGCACCGGACGCCTTGGCCTGCTTGCCGCAGAACGCCGGCTCCAGCGTGCGCAGCATGGTCCGGTGGACCTCGCCGTTGTTGGAGGCGTTGGCGAGCGCGGTGAGGCTGCGCCTGCCGTCCGCGCTGGTGAACGCGTAGGTGTAGTAGCCCTGCACGGCGCCTGTGTGCCCGTACACCGACACCCCGCACGACAGGTCGCGGCGGCGCAGCCCGAGCCCGTACGCCTGGCCGGTGCCCGCCGGGATCCACTGCCGCATCTGCGTCAGCTGGGCGGCGGGCAGCAGCCGTCCGCCCAGCAGCGCCGAGAGGAAGGTGTTCAGATCGCGGGCGCTGGAGATGAGCGCGCCCGCGCTCTGCGCCCAGGACGCCGTCTGCTCGGTGGCGTCCACCAGCGAGGCCCCCGCCTCGTCCGGGGTGAGGTAACCGCGCACATGCCGGCCGGGGATCCTGGTGTCGGGGTGGACGTAGAAGGTGTCGTTCAGCTTCAGCGGCCGGATGATCCGGTCCTCGTACTCGGCCCGCACCGGACGGCCCGTCAGATGCTCGATGAGCAGGCCGACCACCACGAAGTTGGTGTTGGAGTAGGTGTGGCCGGCACCGGGCACCTGGGTGAGCGGGTGCCGCAGCGACAGGTCGAGCAGCTGCCGGTAGGTGAACACCCTGGTGCGGACGGCCTCGAAACCGGGCACCGTCCGGGCGAACATGTCGTGGGTGTAGTCGTACAGCCCGCTGCTGTGGTTGAGCAGGTGCCGTACCGTGATCCGGCCGTCCGGCAGCAGCCCCGGCAGATAGTGGTCGACCGGGTTGTCGAGCCGCACCCGGCCCTCGGCCGCCAGCTGCAGCAGCACGACCGCGGAGAAGGTCTTGGTGACGCTGCCGATGCGGAACCGGCCCGTGGTGTTCATCGCCTCCTTCGTCCCGCGGTCGGCGACCCCCGCCATGGCCTGGTGGACCGTGGTGTGGTCGTCGGGGCGGCGGTCGTCGATCCGCGCCATCGCGCCCGGCGCGCCCTGGGTGAGCGCCGTGCGCAGCCGGCCGCCGAGCGCCGTCAGGTCCGGCGCGGGAAGGACGGCGGCGGAGGCCCCGGCGTCCGGCCCGCCGTCCACCGCGTGTGCCGGTCCCGCGAGCAGGGCCAGCGCCAGCGAACCGAGCACCGCGCTCCGGCACCCCACCCGTGAGGCCATGTGTTCCCTCTCCCGTCTCCGTCCGCGCGGTGATCCCTGGGCGGGACCGACCGTGTTCGGGCGGGGCAAGCATCTCCCGTGGCGTCAGATCTCCTGCGGCGACACACAGTCGGCCGCTCGCCGATCACCACTGAGGGGGAGGGGAGGAGGGACACCCTGGACATGGATGTCATGCATATGACAATCCAGACGGGTCCGGGGCGCGGTCGGCGCCGTCGCCGCCGGCACTCCGGCTCGAGGGCGGGCGGGACGGCTCAGCGCAGCATGGTCGCCCAGTTCGCGGGGACCCGGCCCGCCGGGCCGGGCGCCGGCTGGTCCACCGGGTGGCTCACCGGCGGCGCGAGCTCGGGACCGGTCACGTACAACTCGTTCGTGTCGTAGTTCCAGAACCAGCTCTCACCGGGCTCGTAACTGCGGATCACCGGATGACCGGTGGCCCGGTGGTGGGCGGTGGCGTGCTTGCCGAGGGAGTCGTCGCAGCAGCCGATGTGGCCGCACTGGGCGCACCGCCGCAGATGGAACCACCAGCCGCCGGCGGCGTCGCACTCGACGCAGCCGGTGCCGCTGGGCGGGACGCGGGGGTCGATTCCGGTGTCACTGGTCATGTCCTCTCCCGGGAGGTCGTACGGTCCTCGGACGCGAGCGGCGGGCCGTCGGGCGCGGCGGGGGCGAGAGCGGCGTCGTCGGGGCCGGCGGCGGTCAGGGGCAGCAGCACCCGGAAGCGGGTGTCGCCCGGCACCGACTCCACCTCGAGGCTGCCGTGGTGCTTGTTGACGACGATCCGCCGGGAGATGTCCAGCCCGAGACCGGTGCCCCGGCCGACCGGCTTGGTGGTGAAGAACGGCTCGAAGATGCGGTCGCGGATCTCCGGGGGAACGCCGGGGCCGGTGTCGCGGAACTCGACCAGGAGCCGGTCGTCGTGGAGCGCGGTGCGCACGGTCAGGGTGCCGTCACCGCCCGCTTCCTCCATCGCGCCGACCGCGTTGTCGATCAGGTTGGTCCACACCTGGTTCAGCTCGGCCGGATAGGCGGGGATGCGCGGCAGCGTACGGTCGTACTCCTTGACGACCCTGATCCGCGGCCCGGTCTTGCCCGACAGCATCAGCAGGGTGCTGTCGAGGAGTTCGTGGACGTCGGCGACCTGGTAGGGGGCGCGGTCCAGCTGGGAGTACTGCTTGGCGGCGTCCACCAGACGGGACACGCGCGTGGTGGAGTCCGCGATCTCGTCCATGAGCAGCTCGGTCTCCACCGTGTAGGTGAGCCAGCCCACGGCCCCCGGCAGGATGTCCTCCCCGACGACCGCCGTGACCTGCTCCAGCCAGTCCACGTCGAGCCCGGCCTGCACAAAGGTCGGTGCGAGCTGCCAGCCCTGCTCGACGCCGTGGTCCTCGAGCCAGTCGGTGAGGACGTCCTCGCGGTCGGCCGCCTCCAGCGGGGTGAGCACCGGGGCCTTGGCGACCCGCTCGGCGGTGCGCTGCTGGATGTCGACGAGGCTTGCCAACTGGTCGCGGGAGAAGGGGCCTTCGGCGATGAGGGCGAGCTTGCGCCGCATCTTGGCCACTCGTTCCCGCAGCGTCGCGGTGGCCCGGACGGCCGCCGCCGCGGGGTTGTTGAGCTCATGGGTGAGCCCGGCGGACAGCGAGCCCAGCGCCAGCAGCCGCTCGCGCTGCCCGACGGTCGCCTGGGCGTTCCTCGACCCGAAGAACAGCCCCTCCAGCAGGTGCACCGCCATGGGGAACCACTCGTGCATGACGTCCGCGAAGGTCCCGGCGGACAGCACGAAGAACCGTGTCGGCTCGGTGACGCGCATCGAGTTGTTGTAGACCTGGGGCATCCGGTCCCCGAGGTACGCCTGCATGGCGCCCGCGTACACGCCGGGCTGCGAGGACCGCACGACCTCCACGTCGTCGCCGCCGACCCGGCGGGAGAGCACCACCGTGCCCTGGAGCAGCACATAGAAACAGCTGGCTGGCTCACCCTCGGCGTAGACGGGGCCGGGGTCGAACCGCTCCACCCTCCCCTCGCGGCACAGCCGCTCCAGCTGTGCGTCCGACAGCTTCTCGAACAGGAACAGCGAGCCGATCTCCTCGGTGCTGCACGGCATCGGCCGGCCGCTCACGACTGCTCCAGGTACCGGTGGACGAGCATCACGGCCATGGCTCCCTCTCCTACGGCGGACGCGACCCGCTTGGCGGACTCCGCCCGCGCGTCGCCCGCGACGAACACGCCGGGCACATTGGTCTCCAGGTGGTACGGCGGCCGGTCCAGCTCCCAGCCGGCGGGCGGCCGTCCGTCGGGCGTGAGATCGGGCCCGGCCAGGATGAATCCGCGCTCGTCCCGCAGCACCGTGCCGTCCAGCCAGTCGGTCAGCGGGGCGGCGCCGATGAACACGAACACCCACTGGGTGTCGACGAGTTCGCTCCGCCCGCTCGCCGTGTCGCGCAGGGTCAGCCGCTCCAGGTGGTCGGAGCCGTGCACGGCCTCCACCACGGTCCGGGTGCGCACCGCGATGTTGGACGCCTCCTCGACCTGCTGGATCAGGTAGGACGACATCGACGCCGCCAGCGACGGGCCGCGCACCAGCAGGGTCACCGACTTGGCGCCCCGGGCCAGGTACATCGCCGCCTGCCCCGCCGAGTTGGCGCCGCCCACGATGTAGATGTCCTGCCCCTGGCAGGAGGGCGCCTCGGTGAGCGCCGAGCCGTAGAACACCCCGCGGCCGGTCAGATCCCGCGCGCCGGCCGCGGGCAGCTGCCGGTAGGACACGCCGGTCGCCAGGATCACGCTGTGCGCGGCGACCGCCGAGCCGTCCGAGAACCGTACGATCCGTGCCGCGCCGCTCACGTCCAGTCCCGTCACCTCGCGCGCGGTGAGGATCTCGGCACCGAACTTCGCCGCCTGCCGGCGGGCCCGGCCGGTCAGCTGGTCGCCGGAGACACCGTCCGGGAAGCCCAGGTAGTTCTCGATCCGGGAGCTCTGCCCGGCCTGCCCGCCGGTCGCCGAGCGCTCCACGAGCACCGTCCGCAGCCCCTCCGAGGCCCCGTACACGGCCGCGCCGAGCCCGGCCGGGCCGCCGCCGACCACCACGAGGTCGTAGAAGCCGGCCGCCGGGGTCGTCGCCAGCCCCACATGGGCCGCGAGCTCGGACGCCTCCGGCTCCAGCAGGGGCGTGCCGTCCGGGGTGATCACCAGCGGCAGCCGCTGCCCGTCCTGCCCGGCGGCGGCCAGCAGCCGCCTGCCCTCGGGCTCGTCGCAGGAGTACCAGCGGTAGGGCACCTGGTTGCGGGCCAGGAACTCCCGTGTCCAGGACGACCGCGCGGACCAGCGGTGCCCGACCACCTTCGTGCTGGGCACCGGCCGGTGGTCGCTGCACCGCCAGGCCTGCAGCAGATCGTCCAGGACCGGGTAGAGCTTCTCCTCGGGCGGGTCCCAGGGCTTGAGGAGGTAGTGGTCCAGATCGACGACGTTGATCGCGTCGATTGCCGCGTTGGTGTCCGCGTACGCGGTCAGCAGCACCCGCCGCGCGTCCGGGTACACGTCCAGGGCCTGCTCGAGGAACTCGATGCCGTTCATCCGCGGCATGCGGTAGTCGGCCAGGATGACGGCGACCAGGTCACCGCGCAGCTTCAGCTCGCGCAGCGCGTCCAGCGCGGACTCGCCGGACTCCGCGCGCACGATCCGGTACGAGGCGCCGTAGCGCCGCCTGAGATCCCGGGCGACGGCACGGGAGACCCCGGGGTCGTCGTCCACGGTCATGATGACGGTCCGCGTCGGCTCCGCGGCTTGGGTCATGTGCTGCCACCCCGCGTGGTGGTCGGATCGACGGCCCGGCGCGCCTGCGCCGTCACCGTGCCGGCTTTCGCCCATCGTACGGGGGTTCGTCCCGTTGTGCCCGGACGTGCGAGGGCCGGCTGCCCGCCCGGCCGCCTTTGTGATCACCCGGTGGGGGAGACTGGACCGAGAACGGCTCACCGCACAGGAGGCAGAGGGAATGACGCGGCCGATCACGGCAGGGGTGGACGGGTCGGAGGAGAGCCTCGCCGCGCTGGCATGGGCGGCACGGGAGGCCGAGCGCCGCGGGCTGCCGCTGCGCCTGGTGCGCGCCTGGCACCTCGAGGCGCGCGACGCGTTCGACGTGGGCGACCGGGAGACCCGGCGGCAGGAGGTGCGCGACGGCCTCGCCGAGGCCGCCCGGACGGTCACCGAACGCCACCCGGGCCTGACGGTGACCACCGACGTCGTGGAGGACGGCGCCGTGGACGCGCTGCTCGCCGCCGCGGCGGAGTCGGAGATGCTGGTGCTCGGCTCACGCGGCCGCGGCGCCCTGGTCGGGTTCCTGCTCGGCTCCGTCGGACAGCAGGTGATCACCCGGGCCGTACGGCCCGTCGTCCTGGTGCGCGCCGAGGACGATCCCTCCTCCGGGTCCTTTGAGCAGGGAGGGGCCTCGGCCGAGGCCGCGGGCCGGGAGATCGTCGTCGGCCAGCACGGCGGCCCGGAGGACAGCGCCGGCGCCCTGCGGTTCGCGTTCGAGGCCGCCGCCGCCCGCGGCGCTACCGTCCGCGCGGTACGGGCCTGGACGCTGCCACCGGTGTTCGCCTACAGCCCCGGCTCGCTCAAGCTGCTCGACGAGGCCGGCGGGCTGGAGCCGTACGAGCGCAAGGCACTGGCCGCGGCGCTCCAGCCGTGGCGGGAGCGTTTCCCGGACGTCCCGGTCGTCGAGCACGTGGAGATGGGCAGCGCCGGCGAGGTGCTGCTGACGGCGTCTAACCGGCCCCAGCTGATGGTCGTGGGCCGGCGCGCCCACCGTACGGCGGTGGGCGCGCGGATCGGCTCCGTCGCGTACGCGATGCTGCACCACGCCGGCTGCCCGGTGGCCGTCGTCCCGCACACCTGAGCCACCACGGCGCCACGGGCCGCCCGGTGCTTGTGCACGGCCATGGCCGGCTTTTGCAACGTGCCATGCACCGCGTCCGGTTGAGGAGTGGGGCATGTGCTGTGGGTGGGGCGTCATGCCGGTCGTGAGCGTCCGTGCGCCCCTGTGGGCCCTCTCCCGGTCGTCGTGGGGTTGGGCACGGTCGGCGTATGGGGCGTATCGGGGAGCTGGAGTGCGCGGGCCGTGGAGACGGACGCTGCCCGCACGGCCGGTCGGGTGTGCCCGGGCCGGGGGTCTCGGTGTACCGGTGCGTGGATTGCCGGGAGTACTGGGAGCTGGACGAGATGATCCCGGAGCGTCGGTCGGGGGAGGATGACGGGCTGACCCTGCCGTTGGGGGATCCGGGCGAGGCCGGCCATGGGACCGCGGCGTAGAGCGCGCCCGCACCGGGCCCGCGGACACGGCGGGGTCCGGCCGTACGGACCGGGCGCCGAGGGGAGGACCGGCCGCGTCGGAGACCTGCCGTCGGGTGACTTTGCCGGGCCGGCATCCAGGTGGCGCGGTCGATCGGGTGGAGGAGCCGTCGCGGGCGCCTCGGACGGCGATCGGCCCTGAAGCGGTGTGCGCCTTCGGGCGGCGGTCTACTCGGTGGTCGGCTGTTCGCGGAGTGCCTTGCGGACCTGTTCCCCGCTCAGGCCGATCTCGCGGGTGATGGTGTCGCGGTCGATGCCGCGGGCGTGGGCGGCGCGCATGGCGGCGTTGCGGCGGGCGACATGGGCCCTGCGGCGGTCCTGGCCGGCGACCGTGCGCTGAAGGATGCGCGCCCACCAGAGAAGGACGCGGCCGGTCCAGAGGGAGTACGGCTTGGGTGCGGGTGCGGGCGGTGCGGCCAACTGATCCCCCTCGTGCGGTGCTGGTCGTGGTTCGAAGGTGGCGGGCAGCACCCGGGGGCGGCAAGAACGCGAACCGGCCGCGGCCCGTGAGGCCCTCGAGGCGGTGGAGGCGGGGAGTGCCACAAAGGGCGCCGGTGGGACCAGGGGTCCCAGGTGGGCACGGCCGGAAACGACGACGCCCCCGGAGCGGGCCCGGGGGCGCTGTCGGCGCGTGCGGGAGCCGGTGGGCGGCCGGCTGCTGAAAGGTGCGCCCCCGGGGCGGCGCCGGTCCGCGGGGCCGGGGCAGGAGCCCCGGAGGAGAGCCGCGGAGGAATCAAGAGGATCTTCTGCGTGCCCTCCGGCTCGCGTGTTCCCGGGCTCGCTGCGCGGCCTGCCGCACCGGGCCGTGGTGCGCGGGGCCGTGCCCGGGCAGCATGACGTCCGCGTCCAGCTGCTCGAGCACGGCCAGGGAGGCCAGCGCCTGGGCGCGTTCGTGGTGGAACATGTCGGGCAGCAGCTGCGGGCCCCGGATGCGCGAGGTGGGGTGGCCGCTGACCAGGGCGTCGCCGGAGATCACCACGCCGGTGTCCGGGAGATGGAAGACGGTGTGGCCCCGTGTGTGGCCGGGGGTGTGCACGGGCACGGGCCGCCCGGGCAGGTCCAGCGGGCCCGCCGCCGGGAACGGCTGGGGCGCGGCGACCGGGATGTGCGCGGTACCGCCGACGCGGAGCGCGTGCACCGCCCAGGGCAGCACGCCCGGCCGCCAGCCGTTGCGCAGCACCCGCCCGACGCTGACCTGGTGCAGGAACTCCCGCCGGGCGTGCGGCACTTCGGCCTCGTGCAGATACACCGGGGTGCCGTGGACGGCGCGCAGGTACTCGGCCGAGCCGAGGTGGTCGTTGTGTGCGTGGGTGATCAGTACGGCTGCCACGGCCTCGGGCGAACTGCCCACCGCGGCCAGGGAGCCGAGCAGCTGGTGCCGGTCGCCCGGGTAGCCGGTGTCGATCAGTGTGGCCGCGTCCCCCTCGGTCAGGATCACCCAGTTGGTGTTGCTGCCGTGCACCAGGTAGGTGCCGTCGGCGATGTGCTGGACGTTCACGCGCATCAGTCTTCTCCCTCCCCGCGTACGACGGCGGGGATCCGCAGGTGTGCTCCCACTGTGGCCTCCGACGGGGGCGACGTGTGCGTTGCCGGGCCCGGGGCCGCGTCGCTTGTGAGTGACTTCACTGGGGTGAGGCTGGATTGCTGGTTAATGCAAGTTTTAACCTCTTTGGAAGCATGTGATCCTCACAGCCGGTTTCCGCGGTGCGGCGGACGGTTGCGCAGCAGCAGCCGGTCAAGCGGTGACCCGACGGGCAGCCGCCGTCCGGACAGCCATTTCGAGGCGCATGAGGAAGACGCGGTGCTCTCCGGCGCCGCGTCGTCGAAGGGCAACTCGAGCCGGAAGGTGGACAAGTGAGCGAAGACGCTGTGTGGGTCCGAGGCGTGACCGGCATCCAACTGCACCACGTCACCGACCTTCAGGACGCCCGGCGGTTTCTGGGCAATGCCGTCATGGCGCTGAACGCTGCCCATGTGCGCACGGGCGACGCCCGGTTCTCCGGTCTCGCGGACCGGCTCAAGGACGTCGTCGCGGCAACGCGTGATCTGGAGGGCGAGGCCCAGGAGCGCATACAGCGGCTGCACGCGGAGGACCCCGAGCGGTTCGTTCGCTGCCGGGAGGGCGAGGAGCCCTGGCCGGACGAGCTCCAGGCGGGCTTCGTGCCCCGTCACACCTGCCAGGACAAGTGCCTCTACCACGACCAGGGCGTGCTGGACGGCATCCTGCAGTGCACCTGCGGCCGGCCCCCGTGCCGTGCGTGCGCGATCGCCGGCGCGCCCTGACGTCCGCGGCGGGCACGGCACCCGTGCAGAAGCCGTGCACCGATGGTGTCCGTTCCTTTCCGGAATGCGGTCGTGATGTTTTCGGCCGGGGTATTCGGCGGGCGTGACGGCGAGTGAATTCGCGGTCGCCGTGCCAGGGCGGTGCCGGTGCCGGGAAGCCCTGTTTTGCGCGGTGCGGGGCGGAACCGTTTTGCGCGGTGCGGGGCGGCGCCCGGGGCGCCCCTTCAACTCGCCTTGACAGGGCGCTCCCCGCGGGGTTGCCTGGAATCAGGCGTGGAGTTCCCGACTCCCATCGGCTTGTTTCAGCCGCGCATCCGCGCGGGCCGAAGACGCGCCGGGGCGGAGATGTCCTATGGCTACGTACGAGTATTCGTGCAGTCGCTGCGGAGCGTTCGATGTGAAGCTGCCGATCGGCACGGCGCCGGCACAGACGAGCTGCCCGCAGTGCTCGGCAACGGCACGGCGCATGTACTCCTCCTTGACGCTCATGTCCACGTCGCCTGTCCTCGCGGCCCTGCGTGAGCAGGAGGAGAAGTCCCGGGAAGCGCCCGAGGTGGTCACCCGGGTACCTCCCAGGACGGCCGCGCCCGAGGCAGTCCATCCGGCGATCGCCCGGCTTCCCCGTCCCTGAGGGACGGGAGCCGCGCTGCCGGCGAGCAGACGAATCCCTCCGGGGAGGTGTGTCCCCTTGGCCAATGTCGGGCTTCTCTTCGTGGGCGCGGTGCTGTTCCTCAACGGGCTGATGCTGCTGGGAAAGGTCGACGCCCGTTCGGCCGCCATATTCAACCTTTTCGTGGGTGCGCTCCAAGTGGTGACACCCACCTATCTCATCATCAGCGCGAACCAGAATCCCAGGCTCATCCTGCTGGCTTCGGGCCTGTTCCTCTTCGGTTTCACCTACTTGTATGTCGGAATCGGACTGCTCATGGGGCTGGATACGACAGGAGTGGGTTATTACTCGCTGTTCGTGTCCATCGTCGCCCTGGGGTATTCGTACGCCAGCTTCCGGCTGATCGGTGACCAGCCGTTCGGAGTGATCTGGCTCTACTGGTCGTTCCTGTGGTTCCTCTTCTTCCTCCTGCTGGGGCTGAAGCGCGAGTCGCTGACGACCTACACCGGCTGGGTGACGGCGATCGAGGGCTGGGTGACCGGTGTCATTCCGGCGTTCCTGCTGCTGAGCGGTTACTGGGTCCCGGAGAACGCCCAGGCGACGGCGATCGCCCTGGGCGCGTTCGCCGTGCTGGCCTTCGGGGGACTGTGGTTCACGTTCCGGCCGAAGGGGCCCCGGAGGCGCACGGAGGAGTACGACGCGGGCTACGCGGCCGGTCACACCGGCTGACGGCCCGCCGGTCGCCGGCTCCCGTCCGGCCAGTGACCATCCGGCCTCTTCGCCCCCGGAACGCGGTCTGGGAGGTGGTTGCCGAGACGACAGAGGCGTCATGAGAAGCATCCGGGTCGAGGACGCCGCGTCCCGCCGACCGCAGCACACGAGGAGCTGACATGCCCAAAACCGTATTCAGCATCGATCAGTCCCGGCCGATGCGCGACCAGGACGTGCCGGGACACAACAGGTGGCATCCTGACGTTCCCGTTGCCGCCATGGTCCGCCCGGGGGACGAGTTCCGCGTCGAATGCCGCGACTGGACCGACGCGCAAATCGGCAACAACGACTCCGCGAACGACATCCGCGACGTCGACCTGATGCGCTGCCACATGCTCAGCGGACCGATAGGCGTCGAGGGCGCCGAGCCGGGCGACCTGCTCGTCGTGGACATTCTCGACCTGGGACCGGTGCCCCAGCAGACAGGGGACGCACCGGGGCAGGGCTGGGGATACACCGGTGTCTTCGCCAAGGCCAACGGAGGAGGTTTCCTGACGGACTACTTCCCGGACGCCTACAAGGCGATATGGGACTTCCACGGGCAGGTGGCGACCTCCCGGCACCTTCCCGGTGTCCGCTTCACCGGCATCACGCACCCCGGCCTCTTCGGCACCGCCCCGTCCCAGGAGATGCTGGAGCGGTGGAACAGGCGTGAGCAGGCACTGGTCGACACCGATCCCGACCGGGTCCCGCCCCTGGGGCTCGTACCCAGCCCCGAGCAGGCCCTCGCGGGCAAGGCGACCGGCTCGGACGCCGAGCGCATCGCCCGGGAAGGCGCGCGCACCGTTCCCGCACGGGAGAACGGAGGCAACCACGACATCAAGAACTTCACCCGCGGAGCACGTGTCTTCTACCCCGTCTACGTCAAGGACGCCAAGCTGTCGGGCGGCGACCTGCACTTCAGCCAGGGAGACGGGGAGATCACCTTCTGCGGCGCCATCGAGATGGGCGGCTACATCGACTTCCACGTCGACCTGATCAAGGGAGGCATGGAGAAGTACGCCATCACCACCAACCCCGTCTTCATGCCGGGCAACGTCGAGCCGCGGTACTCGGAGTTCATCTCCTTCATCGGGATCTCCGTGGACCACGACACCGAGACCAACTACTACCTGGACGCGACGGTCGCCTACCGCCGCGCCTGCCTCAACGCCGTCGAGTACCTGAAGAGGTTCGGCTACACCGGGGAGCAGGCCTACCTGCTGCTCGGCGCGGCACCCATCGAGGGACGCATCAGCGGGATCGTCGACATCCCCAACGCCTGCTGCTCCCTGTACCTGCCGACCGGAATCTTCGACTTCGACGTCCGTCCCACCGCGGAGGGGCCGAAGGCCGTGGACCGCGGGCAGTGCGCGGTGACCTCCTGACGAACCTGTCGCCGAGCCGCCGCCCGCCGGAGACCACCCGGCGGGCGGCGGCTCGACGACAGGCTCCTTGCACGACAGCGACGACAGCGACGACAGCCCCGCAAAGCCACGACCGCCGCTGTCGCCGGCCTTTCGATGCACCGGTGCATCGGATACATTCGCGTATCGAACGGAGGTCCGGCATGGCGGTCGAGGGCGCACAGCCGCGTGTCACCAGCCGTCGGCTGCGCACGCGGGCCAGGCTGCTCGACGCCGCGTTCGCGGTCTTCGCCGCCAAGGGGTTCGGCCGGGTGTCGATCGAGGAGGTCTGCGAGGCGGCCGGCTACAGCAGAGGCGCCTTCTACTCCAACTTCACCACCCTGGACGAACTGTTCTTCGCCCTGTACCGGCAGCGGGCCGAGCTGATCGCCGACCAGGTGGCCGGGGCGCTCGCCCCGGACGGCCCCGGCCTCGACGTGCCCGCCGCCGTCGACCGGGTCACCGAGGTGCTGCTGCTCGACCTGGACTGGCTCCTGGTCAAGACGGACTTCCTGGTGTACGCCGCCCGCCGCCCGGACGTGGCGCAGACCCTGCTGGAACACCGGGCACGGCTGCGCGGCGCCATCGCCGGCCGGCTCGCCCGCGCCTGCGACCGCACCGCCCCGCCCGCCGTCCTCGGCGACCCCGACAGCGCCGCCCGCGCGGTCGTCGCCGCCTACGACGGAGTCACCACCCAACTGCTGCTGGACAAGGACGTCGAGGGCGCCCGTGCCTGGCTGAGGCAGTTGCTCACCGCGCTGCTCACCGACGGCGGCGGCACCACCGCACCGTGATCACGAGGAAACCGAGAGGGGAACGGTCGCCATGGACGCGGACGTCATCGTCGTCGGAGCCGGCCTCGCCGGCCTGGTCGCCGCACACGAGCTGACCAGCCGGGGCCGCCGGGTCGCGCTCGTCGACCAGGAGAACGCCGCCAACCTCGGAGGGCAGGCGTACTGGTCCTTCGGCGGGCTGTTCCTCGTCGACTCCCCGGAGCAGCGCAGACTGGGCATCAAGGACTCCTTCGACCTGGCCTGGAACGACTGGCGGGGCAGCGCCCGGTTCGACCGGCTGGAGGACGAGGACTCCTGGGCGGTGCGCTGGGCACGCGCCTATGTGGAGTTCGCGGCGGGGGAGAAGCGGTCATGGCTCCAGAGCCACGGCATCACGCTGCTGCCCACGATCGGCTGGGCCGAGCGCGGTGATCTGCGCGCCGACGGCCACGGCAACTCCGTACCGCGCTTCCACATCGCCTGGGGCACCGGCACGGGCGTCGTGGAGCCCTTCGTCCGCTACGCCGAGCAGGCCGCCCGCGACGGGCTGCTCACCTTCCACCACCGGCACCGGGTGGACGAACTCGTCATCGAGAACGGCGCGGCACGCGGGGTGCGCGGCACGCTCCTGGCCCCTGACGACGCACCGCGCGGAGTCGCCTCCAACCGGGAGGAGACCGGCACCTTCGAACTCACCGCCCAGGCCGTGGTCATCGCCACCGGCGGCATCGGCGCCAACCAGGACACCGTCCGCCGCCACTGGCCCGCGAGACTCGGCACGCCCCCCTCGACGATGGTCACCGGCGTCCCGGCCTACGTCGACGGGCGGATGCTCGACATCAGCGCGAAGGCGGGCGTCCGCCTCGTCAACCGCGACCGCATGTGGCACTACACCGAGGGCGTGCGGAACTGGAACCCCGTCTGGCCCGGCCACGGCATCCGCATCCTGGCCGGCCCGTCCTCGGTCTGGCTCGACGCGCTCGGCCGCCGGCTGCCCGACCCCTGCCTGCCCGGCTACGACACGCTGAGCACCCTCCGATATCTGCGGACCACCGACGACCTCGTCGAGCACGACCACTCCTGGTTCATACTGACCCGGAAGATCGTCGAGAAGGAGTTCGCCCTGTCGGGCTCCGAGCAGAACCCCGACATCACCGCCAAGGACCGCAGGGCGGTGCTGCGCGACCGGCTGCTCGGCAAGGGCGCGCCCGGACCCGTGCGGGACTTTCTGCGGCACGGCGCGGACTTCGTGATCGCCGACACCCTCGAGCGGCTCGTCGAGAAGATGAACGGTCTGACCGACCGGCCGCTTCTGGACGCGGCCGAGGTCAGACGCCAGATAGAGGCCCGCGACCTGCAACTGGCCAACCCCTTCAGCAAGGACGCGCAGATCCAGGGCATCCGCAACGCCCGCCGTTACCTGGGCGACCGCCTCGGCCGGGTCGCCGCCCCGCACCGCATCCTGGACCCGGAGGCCGGCCCCCTGATCGGTGTCAAGCTGCACATTCTGACCCGCAAGACCCTCGGCGGCATCCAGACCGACCTCGACTCACGCGCGCTCGGCGCCGACGGGCAGGTGATCGACGGCCTGTACGCGGCCGGTGAGGCCGCCGGGTTCGGCGGCGGGGGCGTGCACGGCTACAACGCCCTGGAGGGCACCTTCCTCGGCGGCTGCCTGTTCTCCGGGCGCGCGGCGGGACGGCACGCGGCACGGCAGACCGCCTGACCGGGGCGGGGCGGCCCGTCTCCCCGCACCCGGGGAGACGGGCTCACTCCCTCAGCAGGTCGGCCAGCACCGCGGCGTGCCCCCTGTCCGGCGCCCTGGACGCGGTCACCAGGGTCACACGGCCCTGACGGGACAGCTTCCGGACGTGTTCGAGCCGCTCGGCGGCCTCCGGCTCGGCGAGCTCGGCCTCGTAACGGCGCCGGAACTCCTCGTACGACCCCTCGCCGCCGTGGTACCACCGGCGCAGCCCGGTCGACGGCGTCATCGCCCTCGGCCACTCGTCGATCCGCGCGTCCTCCTTGGAGATGCCCCGTGGCCACAGCCGGTCCACCAGGACGCGCACACCGTCGTCGGGCTCGGGCGGATCGTAGACGCGACGCACACGAACGCTCACGGTCGGACCTTTCTCGAGAGGCAGTGGTACTCCCTGGGGTGCTCCCCGACGGGAGCCTAGGACCCGCCACCGCGCACAGCACGGAACACATGGCTTCGGACACGTGGTTCCGGACGTCTCCCGGGGTACCCCGAGCGCCTGAGGAAGAGGGAGACCACGGAAGACCACGAGCATGAGCGCATCGGACGACGAGCTGCGGGTCGTGCACGCGCTGGCCGAGCTGGCCGCTCTCGTCGAGCGGCACCGGGGACTGTACGTCCGCTGGTCGCGTGGCCCCGCGACGGATCTCGGCGCCACCTCCAGCACCGACGAGCTCACGGGCGTCGCGATGCCGGGCCTGTCGGCCAACTCCCTCGACGTGGAGGAGTGGTGGCAGGACCGGTCCCTGCACCTGTGGGTGGCACGCCGGCTGTACGACTACGCGCACCTGCCCCATGAGAAGGGCCCCGGTGTGCGTCCCTGGGTCCTCAGGGGCCGTGAGCGGGGCCGGGGACCCGACAACGAGCCGCTGGTGGCCGACGCGGAGCCGCTGTGCTGGATCGGCTCGGAGGTCATCGAGGAGGCACGGACCGAGGTGGAGCGGCAGGAGGCGAAGTGGGGGCCGCTGCGCCGCTCCGGAGCCTGACCGGACCGCCGCGCCCTCTCACTGCTCGCGCATCCCCCAGGGGGAGCCGTACTCCGTCAGCAGATCCAGGAAGGGACGGGCCGGGAAGGCCTCCGGGCCGAGCACCCCCGCCCCGGTCCACACGCCGGCGGCCACCAGTTCCAGGGCGACCACGGGGTTGACCGCCGTCTGCCACACCACGGCCTGGCAGCCGTACTCGGCCATGGACCACTGGTTGTCGACCACGTGGTACAGGTACACCTCGCGCGGCGCACCGCCCCGGGTGCCGCGCACCCAGGTGCCCGCGCAGGTCTTGCCGTGCATCCGCTCGCCCAGCGTCGCCGGGTCGGGCAGACAGGCGGCGACGACGTCCCGCGGCGAGACGGCGACCGGTCCGTCCGGACCCGGCACGGTGACCGGTGCGGTGCGGTCCAGGCCCAGCCGGTGCAGCGTCTTGAGGGTGTCGATGAACTCCCGGCCCAGCCCGTACTTGAAGGTCACGCGCCGGGCGTCGATCCAGCGCGGGACGAGCAGCACCTCCTCGTGCTCCACGTTCACGCACTCGATCTCGCCGATGCCCTCCGGGAAGTCGAACACCTCCGGTTCGCTGAACGGCTCGGTGGTGAACCAGCCCCGTCCGGCCTCGTACACCACCGGCGGGTTCAGGCACTCCTCGATGGTGGTCCAGATGCTGAAGGACGGAGCGAAGTCGTGGCCCTCCACGGTCAGATCGGCGCCGTCGCGGACGCCGATCTCCTCGATCTCGTCGAAGAGCTCGTCGGCCGCGTACCGCGCGAACACGTCCGACAGGCCGGGCTCCACTCCCATGCCGACGAGCGCCAGCGCGCCCGCCTTCTCCCACTCCTCGGCCAGCGCGAACTGCTCGTCGCCGAGCTTGACCCCGCACTCCTCGTACGGCTGCTCGGGATGGGGCCGGGACAGGGACATCGCCATGTCCAGGTAACCGGTGCCGGCCGCGCGGGCCGCCCGGAACAGGGGCATGACGAAACGCGGGTCGGTCGCGTTCAGCAGCATGTCGCAGCGGTGCCGGGCGAGCAGGGCGGCCACCGCCGCCTCGTCGCCCGCGTCGACGCGTTCGGCGACGAACCGGCGGTCGTCGCCGAGAGCCGCCACGGCGGACTCGGCGCGCCCCCGGTCGTAGTCGGCGACGACCATCGCCTCGAAGAACGGGCGGCGGGCCGCGATCCGGGTGATCGCGGTGCCCACACCACCGGCTCCCACGAGCAGTACGCGCATGACGAGAACTCCCTCTCGGGCTCGGTCGGAGAAGAAAAAGGGGTGGATGAAGGGACGAGTGGGGGAGGCCTCCGGTCTCGATTACAGGTGTGCCGCTCCGATAAGGTCAACCGTGTTGGCATAAGAGCGAGGAGGGGCCGTGCCCAAGCCGGTGGTTCCCGAGGAGAAGCGGCGCCGCCGCCGTCCCACCCGGAGCGGCACCGTGCTGTCCGAGCGTCTGATCGTCGAGACCGCGATGCGCCTGCTGCGGGAGCACGGCAGCACGGGGCTCACCGCCCGCCGGCTCGGCCGGGCGCTCGACTGCGACCCGAGCACCCTGTACCGCTACTTCCGCGGCATGGACGACCTCGTCCTGGCCATCGGCGACGCCCTCATCGGGCAGGCCCTGCACGGCTGGCGGCCCACCGGCGACTGGCGGGCCGACCTGCGCGAGATGGGCCTGCGCATCCACTCCGCCTACGTCGCCCATCCGCAGGCCGCACTGGTGACCGCCAACCGCGTGACCGGCCGGGCCCATGAGCTGGCCGCCGACGAAGCCGTCCTGGACGTGCTGCGCACGGCCGGTTTCCCGCTGCCGGACACCGTGCGGATCTACCACGCCTTCATCGACCAGACCCTGGCCTTCGCCGCACTCGACGCCGCCTCCCTGGCCCTGCCGAGCGCCGCCCTGCGCTCCGACGAGGAGATGTGGCGCTCCACCTACGCCCGTCTGCCCGCCACCACCCACCCGCGCATCGCCGAGGCGGCGCCCCTGCTCGTCACCCGCATGGTCACCAGCGCCTACCCGACCGCGCTGGAGATGCTGCTGGACAGCGCGCAGGCCCGGCTGGAGCGCCTGCGCACGGGCGGACCCGGGACCGGGAAGCCCAAGGACACGACCGGTGCTGAGATAGTGGACCCTTCACCGATGGATGTACTGACCAACCAGGAAACCCGTGGACACCAGCGAGAGCACCGACACCAGCGAGAGCACCGACACCAGCGGGAGCACCGCCGGCAGCACCCCGACGCCCGCTGAGGACACCGACGCTCCGAAGCCGCGTGGATCCGGCTGGCGCCGCTGGGCCATGGACACCCGCCCGCTGCGGCGCCCCGCCTTCCGCCGGCTGTGGTGCTCGACCGTCGTCACCGCGGTCGGCAGCCAGCTCACCGCCGTCGCCGTACCCAAGCAGATCTACGACATCACGGGCTCCTCCGCCTGGGTCGGCTACGCCAGCCTCGCCGGTCTGCTGCCGATGGTGGTGTTCGCACTGTGGGGCGGCGCGGTCGCCGACACCATGGACCGCCGCACGCTGCTGCTGATCACCAACAGCGGCATCGCCGTCACCTCACTGCTGTTCTGGCTGCAGGCCGTCGCCCGGCTCGACTCCGTCGTGGTGCTGATGGTGCTGCTCGCCGTGCAGCAGGCCTTCTTCGGGCTGAACTCCCCGGCCCGCAACGCCTCCATCGCCCGGCTGGTCCCCGCCGGGGAACTGCCCGCCGCCAACGCCCTCGGCTCGACCGTCATGCAGACCGGCCTGGTCGCCGGCCCCCTGCTGGCCGGCGCGCTCATCCCCGTCATCGGGCTGGCCGAGCTGTACCTCATCGACGCGCTGGCCCTGTGCGTCACCGTGTGGGCGGTGCTGCGCCTGCCGCCGCTGCCTCCGCTGACGGACTCGGCCAGACGCCGCGCGGGAGTGCGGGAGATAGCCGCCGGATTCCGCTACATCTCCGGGCACAAGGTGCTGCTGCTGTCCTTCCTCGCCGACATCATCGCCATGGTCTGCGGCATGCCCCGCGCCCTGTTCCCGCAGCTCGCCGCCGAGACGTACGCCGCCTACGGCGAGGGCCTGGCGCTCGGCCTGCTGTTCGCGGCCATCCCCGTCGGCGCGGTGATCGGCGGGCTGTTCTCCGGCACCTTCTCCCGGGCACGCCGGCACGGCTGGATGGTGATCGGCGCGGTCACCGCCTGGGGAGCGGCCGTCGCCGGGTTCGGGCTGAGCGGCAGCCTGTGGGTCGCGGTGGCGTTCCTCGCGGCCGCCGGCGTCGCCGACATGGTCTCCATGGTCTTCCGCGGCGCCATCCTGCTGTCCGCCGCCACCGACGACATGCGCGGCCGGATGCAGGGCGTCTTCACGGTCGTCGTCGCGGGCGGCCCGCGCCTGGCCGATGTGCTGCACGGCACGGCCGGCTCGGCCTTCGGCCCGCGCGCGGCCGTCGTCGGCGGCGGTCTGCTGGTCGTCGTCCTGATGCTGGGTCTGGCGGCGGCCGTACCGGCGCTGCGCCGCTACCGCGTCTGAGCCGGGACCCGTCCGGCGATCCCTCTCCCGGGTACAGAGCCTCCGGCGGGCGCGGGGCCCCTCGCGGCGGGCGCGGACGGCCCCGGGCAGGCCCTAAGGGGAACGCCGGGGCAGCTCGTACTGCTCCAGCAGCTGGCGCCGGGTCATCTCCAGCCGGTGGGCGAGGACCTCGGCGACGCTCCGCACCAGGGACAGTCCGAGCAGGGGGTCCTCCACGCACAGGGCGAGCACCGCCGGGCCGTCGAACTCGTAGGCGCGCACCGGGCTGAACGCCTCCGCGGTGAAGTCCCACTGGTACGGCGGGAACAGCCAGGACCAGCCGAGCAGGTCGCCCGCGCCCAGACTCGCCACCTTCACCCGGCGCAGGGGCGTCACCTGCTGGTACAGGTACACGGCGCCGGAGCGGATGACCCAGAAGCGGTCGGCGGTGCCGCCCGCCTCGAAGATCCTGGTGTCCTCGGGGAAGGAGACCTCCCGCGCGAGCTCCATCAGGCGGTCCCGCTGCTTCTGGGGGAGGGCGGTCAGCAGTTTTATCGCTTTGGTCATGGCCCGGGGCTCCTCGCCGGCGATGGGTTCCGCGCATGTGCCTCATGCCCATTTCAGCCGTTGCGGGCACCCCGGGCACCTCGGCGGCGGAAGGCGTCCTCCTCCCGCCCCGGCGAGGGCTGTCCGGGCGGCCCGCGCCGGGGCGACGGGCGGTCGGGCATCTCCCGGGCCGGTCCATGAGCGTCCGCGACGCCGCCGGCGACAGGCGGGCCGCGTGTCCACGGCGAGCACTCCGGGCCGGGAGCACGGTGCGCATCATGAGGTGTGTCAGTACCCGGAGGGGACGGAATGAGTCGGCATCCGGCGGACGGAAAACCCGGGGACATGAAAAGCCCTGGCTGGACGGGGGAAACCAGCCAGGGCCGCATGCGACGCGTACGGGGGACTCCTCGGGTCGACCCCGTCGCCGCGTGTGAATGAACTTTAAACGGTCCCTCTTCCTTTCACGTAATCGGGGCCCGCTCACGTGATCGGATTCACTCCGTTGATCACTCGGTGCCGCCCGCGACCGCCCTCGGGCCGACGGGACCGGACCGGACGCGACCGGCTGCGGCCTCCCGCCGGCCGGCGGCTTCCTTCACGGTCCGCGGGCGCCTGTCAGTCCTGCTCGGTGTGCCTGCCCGGGGTGAGGATCTCGTCCAGCACCCGCAGCACGGCCTCGTAGGCCATGACCCGCACGGCCGCCTCGCGCGCGGCGTCCGGGTCGGCCGGCCCGAGGGTGTCGCGGCGGTCCCGCCACCGGCGCACCTCTCCCACCGCGCAGGCCCTGGCACGCTGGATGCGCCGCAACAGCTCGTCCGAGTCCACGACGTCGGTCATGCCCTCCCCCTACCCGCTCGGCGCACGGTGATGGCTCTTCCGCGGGCCGCCGATGGGAAGGTTTGGCGGCGCGTGCGGGGGCTAGCCGGACTGAGAGGGCCTGCGACGCCGTACCGAGGCAGGTCCGTCGCCGGGCCCGGCTTTCTGCTTCACCCCTCAGGGAGCGAGGAGAATGTGCGAAAGGCACAGTGCCACCCCCCTCGTCGAGGTGGTGTGCGCCGCGGACGGCTCCGGGCAGTCCCGGCCGTGCAAACCGGCCGACGCCCGCCGGGCGGTGGAACGCGCGATCGACGAGTGCTGCCGTGCGAGCCGCACCCCGTGTGACGCGCATGCCCTCTCCGACGCCCAGCTCGTCGCCTCGGAGCTCACGGCCAACGCGATCCTGCACGGCGGCGGAGTGACCGGTTTCCACGTCGACCGCGTCGGACGCGGTGTGCGGGTCTGTGTGAGCGACCGCAGCGACCGGCTGCCGGTGGTCCGGCCGCCGGTGGACCGCCAGGGCCGGCGCCGGGTCGGCGGGCGGGGCTGGCCGATCGTGTGCCGGCTGGCCCATGACGTCCAGGTCTGCGATCTGCCCTCCGGCGGCAAGTGCATCAGCGCCGTGGTGCCGCTGTCCTGAACCGCCCGGCCCGCCCCGACCGCGCCCCTCGGAGGCTTCCCCCTGGCCTGCCCGGCACAAAAATTACGGAAAGCGTAGTTTGCCCCTTCCGTCACCGGGCAGACGAAACTTTGTGCTTCGGACCGGAGGCGCGTCAGCGGGAGCGACAGTGCTGCCCGGGTAGGCCTGCGGGTGACCGGGCAGCATCACACCTTCCGCGGTAAGTCCCTGAAACCTCCCCCCTCTTCAGGAGCGATTCCGCATGCGCATCGACACGTCGGCGAGCTGTTCCGGCACCTCCTCCGACACCTCCGAGGACCAGCACGCTTCCGCCCGGCGGCAGCACGACGACGCCCCCGACACCACCGCTCTCTTCAGGCGCCTGGCCGCTCTGGAGGACGGGCCGGAGCGAGAGGCCGTCCGCGACGAACTCGTGACCGCGTGGCTGCCCATGGCACACCGCATCGCCGGCCGTTTCCGCGACCGCGGCGAGTCGATCGAGGACCTGCGGCAGGTGGCGGCGCTGGGCCTGGTCAAGGCCGTCGACCGGTTCGACCCGGACCGCGGGGCCTTCGAGAGCTACGCCGTGCCGACCATCACCGGCGAGGTCAAGCGGCACTTCCGGGACCGGATGTGGGCACTTCGCGTGCCACGCCGGGTGCAGGAACTGCGCAACAAGGTGCGCGTGGCGCGCCGTGAGCTCACCCAGAACCCCGGCAGCCCCGAGCCCCCGGTCTCCGCCGTCGCCGCACACACCGGGCTGACCGAGAACGAGGTGACCGTCGGGCTGGAGGCCCTCGACAGCTTCAGCACCCTGTCCCTGGACGCCGAGATGTCCTCCGGCAGCGACGGGTACAGCCTCGCGGACACACTCGGCTCCTCGGACGCCTCGTACGACGTCGTGGTCGACCGGGAATCCGCCAAGGAGGGACTGCGCAGGCTTCCTGAGCGTGAACGTGCCATTCTCTACATGCGTTTCTTTGAGGACATGACACAGAGCCGCATCGCGGACCGGCTCGGCATCTCCCAGATGCACGTCTCCCGGCTCATCAGCCGCAGCTGTGCCCGGGTGCGCGACGAGGTGCTGGCCGAGCGGGCCAACCGCCGTGGAGGCGGACCGCGGCCGTCAGCCGTCCGGCGACCGGGGGGAGTGACACCGGGCGTCTGAGCCCGCCCGTGCGGGGAACACGGAGCGGATGAACGAAGACGAGCTTCCGCCCGACGGCAGGGCCGTGGAGGTATACCTCGCCCTGCTCCGTGTCCGGATGCCCGAGGAGGACTACGAGCGGCTGCTGGAGGTCGTCACCCCCGTTCTGCGGACGATCGAGGAGCAGGGCATGCCCTCCGCGGACCTCCCGCTGGAAGGCGCTCAGGCGCAGGGCCTTCCCCAGGAGATACGCGACGAGGCCGCCCTGGTCATCGCCACCGCGGTCACCGGCCGGCTGGACAACGAGCTGGTCGTCCTCGACATCGAGGAGACCGGGCCGGTCCGGGTGGTCACCGACGCCGCGTCCGCCGCCGACCCGGCACGTCTCACCGAGATCGCCGACTGCATCCGCGACCGCCACCGGGAGACCGAGGAACTGCGCGGGATCGCCGAGGCCAGCGGCATGCCGACCGACTTCTGACCGCACCGCGGCGCGGCCCGCCGTCCGTCCCGTGCACAGCGGGCCGGCCCCTGCCGCACCCGGCCGCACGGCCGGGTGCGTGTCACCGCGCGGGTTCCGGCGCGGGGTCCGGGGCGGGGTCCGGCACCGGAACGCCCAGAGGGCGGGCCAGGCCCACCACCGCCTCGTCCAGGCGTTGCAGATGCCGCAGCACCCGGCCGGTGACCCGGTCGTACCGGGGAGCGTCCGGCGTCCCCTCCGTGTCCGGCTCCGCGTCCAGCAGGGAGGCGATGCTCGGGCCCCGTTCGATCCCGGCGGTGGTGTGCTCGTCGGTCAGACGGGCGACGAGCGCCGCGATGTTGCGGGTGATCCGGCCGCAGACCTGACGCAGCCGGGGATCCCCGGCGATCGACGGATGGGCGGGCAGCAGCTCGGCCGTCGCCGCCAGCGACCTGGTGTGGTAGGCGCAGGTCTCCAGGAGCGCCATGACGTACTGGACGGTGCTGCGCCGTGCCCGCATCGGCGTGACCGGATGCGTCAGCGGCTGGGTGGCCGCCCGCAGGTCGCCGAGCGCCTTGTCCAGGTCGCGCGCCCGGTCGAGCAGATCGGCCGCCGGTTTGCCGCTGAGCTGTTCGACGGCGGCGCCGGCGGCGTCGGACAGCCGCTGAAGCACCGTGACGAGCAGCTCGTCGGTACGGCGGCCGGTGCGCACCGGCAGCACCAGCACCGCCGCGACGATCCCGCAGGCCACGCCGAGCGCCGTCTCCTGCACGCGCAGCAGCAGCACCGCCGGGCTGTACGCGTGCAGCAGCGAGTACAGCAGCCCCAGGGCCGCGGTGACGAAGAAGGACATCAGCGTGTGCGACAGCGAGGCCGTGTAGAACATCAGGAAGACGAACACCAGCACCAGGCCCAGCGCCGGCCAGGTGGCCGGTCCGATCAGCCCCACCAGCACGATCCCGGCCGCCACACCCAGCACGGTGCCCACCAGACGGCGGTAGCCCTTGACCAGGATCTCGCCCGTGGAGGAGGTGTTGACGAAGACGATCCAGCAGGTCAGCACCGCCCAGTACCAGCGGTGGCTGGAGAGGAACTCACCGCCGGCGATGGCCAGCGCCGACCCCACCGAGACCTGCACGGCCGCACGTGTGGTGGGACGCTCCAGCCCGGTCGGGGCCCGCTCCTCCCGTTCGGCCTCCGCGGCGCCCGCGATGGCGGCGTTCTCGGCGTCCAGCTCCTCGCGGGAACGGGTCGTGGCGGGCGTGTCGTCGGACTCGTCCTGCGGCTCGTCCAGCGCGGCCCTCAGACCCAGCACCGCGCGGGCGGTCTCGCCGATGCCGCGGAAGACGTCCCGCACGGCAGGCGGGGCGGACGGCAGGTTTTCCTCCTCGCGGTAGCCCAGGAGCCGGTTGCGCACCTGGGCCAGGGCGGTCCTGCCGTCCTCCCCGGCGGGCCGCAGGACGAGCAGCACCAGCGCCCGCAGGTCGCGGCGCAGCGTCCCGGCCACGTCGTCCCGCACCGGCAGCCGGCCGCTCGCGGGGACGGACGCGCCGGGCAGGTGGAGGGTGAGCGTGCTCGCCCGTTCGGCGCTGCGGGCGTTCAGCAGGAGCAGCCCCAGCCGTTCGGCGGCGATCTCGGCGTCCGCGATCCGCCGCTGCACCAGCTGGGCCACGGCCTCGTCGGAGGTGCCCTCCTGGAGCCGGGACTGGATCATCATGGCCGTCTCGTGCAGCCGGGCCGTGCCCTCGCGCACCGCCCCCAGGGCCTTGCCCACCTCGTCCGGACCGGCGTCCAGCAGCTCCAGCTGGGCCTCCACCAGCTGGGCCAGACGCACCCGGAACGCCTCGCGCAGCCGCTGCAGAATGCCCGCCGGCGTCTCGTACACGATCACGAACCGCACCAGCGCGCTGCACAGGAACGCGATCACGACGACGCCGCACAGCCCGGGCAGCACCGGCACCGTGGCCCCGACGAACAGCGACATGAAGTAGGCCTGGAAGCCGATCAGCCCCAGCGCGTTGCCCCGGTCGCCGAACCGGCGGCTGTAGACGGCGCAGAAGATCAGGGCGAGGAAGAAGAGGTCCCCGGCCACGACGCGGGAGTGGAGCAGCGCGCCGAGCGACAGGGACACCAGCGCCACCGGAAGACCGAGAGCCAGCGTGACGGCCTGCCGCCGGCGCTGCCTCTCGCGGATCGCGAAGGTGGCCACCATCGCGGCGAGCGCCCCGGCCACCAGATGCCGCACGGGCAGGTCCAGCGTGCCGAGCACGGCCAGCGTCAGCGCGATCGAACCCGAGGTCCGCACCCCCGCGGCCAGCCTCAGCAGCCCGGGGTCGGATGCCGCGAGACGGTCCCGCAGCCACGTCCACACCGGCGTCCTCGCTGTTCCCACGCCGCCGCACCCTCCCGTTCCGCGTCGTGATCCGCCCGCCCGGCGGGGCACACCGGGGCCGGACCGCTCCGTCCTGTGCCCGGCCGTCCCCGGGGGACGGGGCCCGCACGGTGTCACCGGCCGGTGCCGGGCGTGCGGGCCCCGTCGGTCCGCGGAGCCGTGGACGGCGTGGGCCGAAGACCTCCCGGCTTCCGGCGGGCAGGGGGGTCAGAGCCGCCCGGAGTGCTCCCGCGCGACGTACTCCCGTACCTGGTCGGGGGACATGTACGCGTGGGTGTACTCGAAGTCCGTCAGCTTCGCGGGCCGGCGGGACTGGAATCCGGTGCGGACGAAATCGTCTCCGGCGACCGCGTTGAGCAGCCAGTTCGTCGCGACCCTGGTCTTGGCGACGTTCGTGCGCATGGCCCCCAGGTGATAGCCGCGGGTCACCACCTGGGCGGGCAGCCCGTGCAGCTCCAGACCCAGGGGCCTGGCGACCGCGTCCTTGCCGCCCAGGTCGACGACCAGGCCCAGGTCCCTGTGCCGGTACGGCCGCATGGGCCGGCCCCGCAGGGCCGCGATGAGGTTGTCGGCGGCCTGCCTGCCCTGCCGCGTGGCGTGCTGCGCGGTCGGCGGACAGACGGCTCCGTCGCCCTCGGCCAGGTCCGGCACGGCCGCGGAGTCGCCGAGCGCGAACACCCCGTCGTAGCCGGGCAGCGTCATCTCGGCGGTCACCGCGAGGCGCCCCTTGACCGTGTCCGCGCCGAGAGTGGCGATCAGCGGGCTCGCCACCACGCCCGCGGTCCAGATCAGGGTGTGGGTGGGCACCACCCGGCCGTCGGTGAGGACGACCTCCTCCGGCCCGACCCGGGAGACGGACACTCCCAGGGAGATCTCGACGCCCCGGCGGCGCAGGTACTCCTGGGCACTGCGGCCCAGCTTGTCGCCCAGTTCCGGCATCAGCCTGGGCGCGATGTCGATCAGATGCCACTTGATCAGCGACCGGTCCAGACGGGGATAGCGCCGGACGGCGGCGTGCGTCAGGCGCTGCAGACAGGCGACGGTCTCGGTGCCGGCGTACCCGCCGCCGACCACCACGAACTGCAGCCGCGCGGCGCGCTCCGCCGGATCGTCGCTGGCGTCGGCCAGGTCCAGCTGGCAGATGACGTGGTCGCGGATGTACGCGGCCTCGGCGAGCGTCTTCAGCCCGAAGGCGTGGTCGGTCAGGCCCGGGATGTCGAACGTCCGGGTGACACTGCCGGGGGCCAGCACGATGTAGTCGTACGGCTCGTCGACGACACGGTCGGTGATGGTGCGGATGACGCAGACCTTGGCCCTCAGATCCACGCCGATGGCCCCGCCCGGAATGATCCGGGTGCGGTACTTCGTGCTGCGCCGCAGGGAGAGGGCGATCGACTGGGGCGTCAGCACCCCCGAGGCGACCTGGGGCAGCAGCGGCAGGTAGAGCTGATAGGAGACCGGCGTCACCAACGTGATGTCGGCCTCGCCGGGGGAGAGCCTGCGCTCCAGACGGCGGACGCACTCCACACCGGCGAAGCCTGCGCCGACCACCAGGATCCTGGGTCGTGTCACGGTGTTCATCCCTTCTGCGGCCCGGGCGGCTCGTCCGGCGTCGTGCGACTGCCCCGGATCACCGCCTTCGCACCTTTGGTCCCGTCGGGCCGCCGGTCGCCGTCCGGCACGGTCCGTTTCCCACGAGTTCCCGGGATCGGGTGCCGTATCGCGCGCACGGATGCCCCGGGCCCGTTCCGGGGGACCGGCGGACCGGGGTGGGGGAGGGGCGTGGCCTCGGACCGGCGGATCAGGGGTGCGGGAGGGACGCGGCCTCGGACGGGGGCCGTACGGAGGGCAGGCCGGTCGTGCCGGTGAGGTGCGACAGCAGGAGGCAGACGTCGTCGTCGCGTTCGGAGTCGCTCAGCAAGGGGGCCAGGAGGCGGTCGGCCGAGCCCTCCAGGTCGGTCTCCAGTTCCGCGGAGTCGAAGGTCCCGAGCGCCGTCGAGAGCCGGGCGATGCCCGGGTCCAGGCCCTGCGTCCGCCGTTCCACCAGGCCGTCGGTGTAGAGCACCAGCGTCGACCCGGGGGCCAGGCGGAGGGTGTGGTCGCCGATCTCCTGGTGCAGCGGGATGCCGAGCATGGCGCCGGGCTTGGCGTCCAGGACCTGCACCCGGCCGTCCGGCAGACGCAGCACGGGCGGCGGATGTCCCGCCACGGCCCAGGTGAGCGTGGGATCGCCGGGACGGAAACGGGCGATGACCGCGGTGGCGTACAGGTCGGGCTGCAGATGGTGCAGGAACGCGTGCAGCCGGGTCAGCAGCCGGCCGGGGCTGCCGCCGTCGGCCGCGTAGGCGCGCAGCGCGGTGCGCAGCTGGCTCATCATCACGGCCGCGTGCAGTCCGTGCCCGGTGACGTCGCCGACGACGGTGATCAGGCTGCCGTCGGCCTGCCGGAAGGCGTCGTACCAGTCCCCGCCGATGTTCAGTCCGTGCGTGGCCGGCAGATACCGCGCGGCCAGGGCCAGGCCCGGCATGGTGGGCAGCTCGGTGAGCAGGGCGCGCTGCAGCGTCTCGGCGATGTCGCGGTTGTGCTCGAAGCGGCGTGCGTGGTCGAGGGCGACGCCGGCCCGGCGGGTCAGCTCGATCAGCATCACGGCGTCGTCCGGGGCCCAGCGCTCCCCGGGCGGTGACAGCGTCAGCACGCCCAGCGAGGCCCGCCGCGCGAGCAGGGGGATGCACAGCAGCGGCCGCCCCGGGCTCAGCGCGGACGGTGGCTGGTCGTCGACCCCCGGCAGGCCGCCGGGGTGGTCGGCGGCGTACTGCGGGCGCTCGGTGCGGGCGGCGAGCACGGCGGCAGCCGGCCGCGGGGCGGACCTGTGCCGGTCGTCCTCCTGGTCGAACAGCCATATGTCGACACTGTCGGCGTACCGGGGTATCAGCAGCTCCGGCAGCCGGCGCACGATCTCCTCGTAGTCCAGCGAGGCGGTCAGCGAGGCACTGGCGTCCGCCAGGAACGTCAGCCTGCGCCGGGCGTCCTCCGCCTCGGTCCGCGCCTTGCGCTCGGCGGCGAACGCCTCGTGCTGTGCCCGCCCGGCCGCGTCCAGCTCGGTGTGCAGGGCCAGGACGCCCTGGTTGGTCTGGCGCAGCCTCTCCTGGTGGAAGGCGACCAGCCTCTCCTGCCCGGCGAGTCTCTCCAGGGCCAGCGCGGTCTCCTCGTCGGCGTCCAGCAGCGCCTCGGCCAGGACGGCCGGATCGTCCGGGACGTCGTCGTCCGCCGGGTCGCCGTCCGGCGGCTGTCCGGTGCCCAGGCAGGCGACGGAGATGTGCCAGGGCGGCTCCCCGGCGGCGCTCGCCTCCCGGTCCGGCGACAGGATCAGGTGTAGAAGCTTCTCGTCGCTGTCGGACGCCGGGACCTGGAAGGTCAGCTGCCAGGTGCCGTTCTTGGTCAGGCACTGCCGCAGCCGGGCGCCGAGGTCCGTGACCAGCCGGGTGCGGTCGGGCGTGGTCACCCCGCAGGCGGCGGCCAGACGGGCGACGGCGATACGGGCTCGTGCCGCGTCGGTGACGGTGCTGATCCGCCAGGTGCGCATCATGGGTACCCCGCCGGGGTGGGGGCCGGAACGGTCACGGCAGTGTCGTCCCGCACCGGGCGGACGGAACCGCCGGTGCCCGGAACGACCGCGGCCCGGCCTGCCTCCGCCGTCTTCCGGGACAAGGCCCGGGAGGCAGCGGACACGGTCCGGAGGACGGTCCTGTCGGTCCGGCGCCGGGCCGCCCGCCCTCGCCGGCGGGACGGGAGGGCCCCGGCCGGGGGAACGACGCTGCGGTGCCCCCGGGCGGTGGCCGTCGGGGCGCGGTCACCCGGCGCACGCCCGGCGGTCACGCGTGTGGTCACCATGCCGTCGCTCCCGGTCGTCCCGTCCGAGGCGCGAGCCCCCGGGCCACGGGTCCCGTACGACGGCATTCCACGCCGCCGCGCCCGCACGGCCCCCTGCGGCGGTACACCGGCCGGTGCCCGTGTCCGCCTGGCGGCTCGAACCCCGCTGCTTCGTTCAGTCCTGCTCCTTGCTCTCCCCCGGCGGCCGGTCCACCAGGGCGAGTGCGTCGTCGGCGGTCCTGGAGACCGGGACCGTGATGCTGACGCCCGTGAGGTCGAGGATACGGCGCACGGCCGGAGCGGGGTCGATGATGTGCACGCTGCCCGGCCGGTCACGGACCTCCTGATACACGCGCAGGATGATGTTCATGCCGGAGGAGTCCATGAAGGGGACACGGGAGAGGTCGAACAGGAAGTGCCGCCTGCCGTGATGGAGCTGGTTGGCCAGATGGGCCTGCAGCTCGGTCGCGGTGTCGGCGTCCAGGCAGCCCTCGACCGTGAGCAGGACGACGTCCTCGCGGGGCAGGGTGACCTCGACGGACAGCGGGTTCTGGGCAATGGGCACGAGTACCTCCAACGAGAGCCGGCGACGGGTGCCGGTTACCCCCGTCGGCGGCTGAGAAGCGCACCGGTTCCGTGATCGGACTCTCCTGCCGCCACCGGTGATGACCGCCCTGCGTGTCCTGCCCCTACCCCGGTGCCGAGGGCCCATGCGCGCCCGCGGGAACCGGCGGCGCCCCTACGGCAGCGGCGTGCCCCCGGTGGCGTTGAGCACCTCGGCCGTGATGAAGCCCGCCCTTGGTCATGGCGTAGTCCAGCAGATGCGGACTCGGCCTGTACACCTGCACGGACGTGGTGTTGATGACCGAGGCCCCGGCGCCCATGTGCGGCAGCGCCATCGTGCACAGCCAGGACATGCCGTACAGGTTGGTGCGCACCACCCGGTCGAACTGCTCGGTGGAGACGGCGCCGATGCCGTCCGGCTGGGACATCTGGTACGCCGCGTTGCCGACCAGCACATCGATGCGGCCGAACTCCGCGACCGTGCGGTCCACCAGCTGCCGGCACTGCCGCTCCTCACGGATGCCGCAGACGACCGGCACCGCCGTGCGCCCGGCCTCCTCGACCAGCCGGACGGTCTCCTGGGCCTCCTTCTCCTCCTCCGGCAGACGGGTGAGGACCACGTCGGCCCCCTCACGGGCGAAGGCGATCGCCACGGCCCGGCCGATGCCCGAGTCACCACCGGTCAGCAGGGTCTTGCGGTCGGTGAGCAGACCGCTGCCCCGGTACGGCTCCTCCCCGTGGTCCGGCGGCGGGTCCATCGGGCCGGTCCAGCCGGGATGCCCCTGCTCCTGCTGCGGGAACCCGGGCCGCGGATGCCGGGTCGTCGGGGCCTGCGGACGGTCGTCGGCCATGGTGCGCCTTTCGTGGGGTACGCCCGTGGGCGACGGGCGTACGGGCGTGTGCCGCCGCCTCCAGGTGCCCCGGCGGACACGGCGCACACGTGGCGCACCGCACCCGGGTCCTATCCGACGCGTATGCCCACGACGCAGGTGTCGTCGTCCGTGTCCGACCTGCTGTGGGTCAGCAGGAGGTCCAACTGCTGGTCGAGGGTCCGGGGCGCGCTGCCGGCCATGGCGAGCAGATGGGTCAGCGACTCCTCCACGGGACGGCCCCGGCGCTCGATCAGGCCGTCGGTGTACATCAGCAGCGTGTCCCCCGGCGCGAACCGCACCTCGGCCTCCTCGTAGCCGGCCTCCGGTGCGGCACCCAGCAGCATGCCCTTGATCAGTGGCAGCGTCGCCGCCTCGCGGCCGCGGACCGTCACGGGCGGCAGATGGCCCGCCCGCGCCCAGCGCAGCGTGCGCCGCCGGGGGTCGTACAGCGCGCAGACCGCGGTCGCGGTGACGGCACCGGTCAGGTGGTGCGCCACGGTGTTCAGCCACGACAGCAGCCGGCCCGGCCCGGCCCCGGTCACGGCGAGCCCCCGCAGCGCGTTGCGCAGCACCACCATGCTGGTCGCGGCCTCGATGCCGTGACCGGCCACGTCGCCCACGCTCAGCAGCACCAGTCCCGAGGGCAGCACCACGGCGTCGTACCAGTCGCCGCCCACCAGGTGCTCGGTCTCCGCCGGCCGGTAGCGCACGGCCACCTCCAGGCCCGGCACCCGCAGCGGTGCCTGGGCCGGCGGCATGATGGCGCGCTGCAGCTGCAGGGCCAGCCGGCTGCGTTCGGTGGCCTGCTGCTCGGTGTGGGCCAGCCGGTCCCGGGTGGCGGCCAGCGCCACCTCCGTCCAGTGCTGGGCGGAGATGTCCTGGCAGGCCCCGCGGACGGCGAACGGACGGCCGTCGGTGTCCAGCACCGGCTCGGCGACCACCCGGATGTGCCGGGTCACCCCGTCGGGCCGCTGCAGCCGGAAGGCGGCCGAGGCCGGCCGGCGGTGGTGCAGCAGGGTGCGCAGGAACCGGCCGATGGCCACGGCGTCGTCCGGGTGCGCGTGCGCCGGCAGCTCCTCCAGCGGCACCGGGGCACGGCCACAGAGGTGGTACAGCTCGTCGTTCCAGGTGATCTCACCCGTCAGCAGGTTCTCCTCGAACCCGCCGATCCGGCCCAGCCGCTGCGTGTGCTGGAGCAGGCCGGCCAGCCGGGCCGTCTCGTCCTCGATGCGCCAGATCAGCAGCACGCCGTCGCCGTGCCGGCTGATGCTGATGTCCGCGACCGCCGACAGCGGCGCCTGGTCCACCAGCGCGGTCAGCCGCATGCGGTGCGCCCGGAACGGCTCACCGGTGGCGTACACCCGCTCCACCCGCTGGAACAGCTCGCTCCTCCCGGCGGACATCGGGTAGGCCTCCAGCAGCAGCGCGCCGTTGATCATCGCACGGGGACGGCCGGCCGGGTCGAGGAAACGGCTGTTGACGTGCTGGATGCGGAAGTCCACCAGCTGCCCCGAGCCGTCGAGGTGCGGCACGAGCACCAGGGCCGGGTCGTGCAGTCCGTCGGCCAGGTCCATCAGCCCGGCCGTGTCCGGCGGCACCCGCGGCTCCTGGCCGGGGGCCCGGTGCGGCGGGTGCGTGTCCAGGGTGTGCGCGCACAGCTCGGCCAGGGCCTCCACCTGGCGTACGACCTGCGGCGGCTGCGGCGGGAGCGGCTGTGGCCAGGCGATCTCCAGGACGCCGTGGATGCGGCCCCCGGTGCCGGCCGGCACCGCCACCCGGCCGCCGTCCGGGTGCACATGCCGGCCGATGGTGGGCAGGCCGGTCCCGGCGAGCGAGGAGAACCACTGGCCTGTGCGCTCGGTGAGCCCCCGGCGGGCGACGGTGGCGACCTCCGGCGGCACATACCGCCAGCGGGCGGCCTCGGCGGGGGAGAAGCCGGCGCTGCCGGCCAGGGTGAGCGAGCCGTCGGCACCCGCCGCCCAGATCGCCACCGCCACCGCGCCGAGCGGCTGCAGCGCGTGCTGCAGCAGGGAGTCGGCGACGGCCTGGGTGTCGTTCGCGGCCAGCGCCGCGCTCTCCGCGGTGCGCAGCCGCACGGCCGCGTCGCGCTCGGAGGTCTTTGCCGCGGCGGTCGGGAAGGCGTCGGTGACCTCGGTCACCCGGTCGCGGGCGGCCTGGTTGACGACCTCCGCCGCGAACTCCAGCGGGGTCACCCCGGCCTGCCCGGCCAGCTCCGTGAGCTGCCGGGCGGCCTGTGCCGGACCGCAGCCCAGACGCTCGACCAGAATGCCCTTGGCGAGTTCGATCAGGGCCCGGCCCTCGGCCTCCGCCCGTGCCGTACGGACCTCGCGGCGCAGCCGCTCCACCGTCGCGGCCAGCCTGCCGACGGGAGAGGCCGGGGAGGCGCCCGCCGGGGCCGACGGCTTCGGACGCGGCTCGGCGGCGGGCTCACGGGGCTGCTCGGTCGTGTTCACGATGCGATGAGGCTCCTCGGCTGGACGACGCTGGGGCACGGGCGTGCCGCGCGGGGCCGGCCCCGCCTTCCGGCCGGCGGGGCGGGCGCCGGCGCGCTCACGCGCTCAGCCGGCGCCGGACACAGGCGATCAGGTCGTGGGCGTCGACAGGCTTGGTGACGTAGTCGCTCGCACCCGCGGCCAGGGCCTTCTCGCGGTCTCCCGGCATCGCCTTGGCGGTGACGGCGATGATGGGCAGATCGGCGTACCGCGGCAGCTTGCGGATCTCCGCCGTGGCCGTGTACCCGTCCATCTCCGGCATCATCACGTCCATCAGCACCAGCGCGACATCGGGGTGGGCGAGCAGCGTCTCGATGCCCTTGCGCCCGTTCTCCGCGTGCAGCACCCGGAAGCCGTACATCTCCAGGATCCCGCTGAGCGCGAACAGATTGCGCGCGTCGTCGTCGACGACGAGGACGGTACGGCCCCGGAAGACGTCGTCGACGGGAGGCGCGAGATCCTGCGGGGCCTCGGGCCGGACCAGGGGCGGCACGTCCCCGGGCTCCTTCGCCGACAGGTGCAGGGCGACGCGTTCGCGCAGCTCGTCCAGGCCGGACAGGAACTCCAGGCAGCCGTTGCCCGCGTACGACCGCAGTTCCTCGGCCCGGGCCGCGTCCGGGCGGTGACCGCTGTGCACGAGCACCGGTACGCCCGCCGGCCCCGAGCCGCCCTGGAGCGCCCGCAGGAACCGCTCCGCCTCCCCCTCGGGCATGTCCAGGTCGAGAACCACGCAGTGGCACGGTCCGGCGGCCAGCGCGCCCGCCGCCTCCTGCGCCCCCACCGCGGTGACGACGTCCACCACGGGCAGTCCGCCGCCGTCGTCCGGGCCGCGCCGGGCCAGGTCCGTGACCGCGCTCTCGGCGACCAGGGTCAGCAGCCCGCGGGCCCGGCAGGGCGGCCGGGGCCGCGGAGGCGAGCTCGGCCGGCTCCTTCTGCGGGGAGTGACCGCTGCCGAGCAGCTGCTCGAAGTCGGGCCGGGCCACCGGCAGGAACAGCGTGAAGGTGCTGCCCCGGCCGGGCGCGCTGTCCACGACGACGGCACCGCCGAGCAGATGGGCGATCTCCCGGGTGATGGACAGACCGAGGCCGGTCCCGCCGTACTTGCGGCTCGTCGTGCCGTCCGCCTGCTGGAACGCGCCGAAGATCGTCTCCAGGTGCTGTTCCGGGATGCCGATGCCGGTGTCCTTCACCCGGAACGCCACCACGGCACCGCCCCGGACGACCCCCTGCGGTATCTCGTCGTCCGCCGCGGGCTCGACGCGCAGCTCGACCCTTCCCCGCTCGGTGAACTTCACCGCGTTGGACAGCAGATTGCGCAGGATCTGCCGCAGCCGGGAGTCGTCGGTGATCAGGTCGGCCGGCGCGCCCGCCGCCGTGGTCACCGCGAACTCCAGGCCCTTCTGGGTCGTCATCGGCCGGAAGGTGGCCTCGACGTACTCGATGAGCTGGCGCAGCGGCACCCGCTCCGGGCTGACGTCCATCTTGCCCGCCTCGACCTTCGACAGGTCGAGGATGTCGTTGATCAGCTGCAGCAGGTCGCTGCCCGCGGAGTGGATGATGCCCGCGTACTCCACCTGCTTGGGGGTGAGGTTGCGCGAGGGGTTCTGGGCGAGCAGCTGGGCGAGGATGAGCAGGCTGTTCAACGGGGTGCGCAGCTCATGGCTCATGTTCGCCAGGAACTCCGACTTGTACTTCGAGGCCTGCGACAACTGCTGGGCACGGGCCTCGAGTTCCTGCCGGGCCTGCTCGATCTGCAGGTTCTTCGCCTCGATGTCGCGGTTCTGCGCCGCCAGCAGCGAGGCCTTCTCCTCCAGTTCGGCGTTGGAGCGCCGCAGCTCCTCCTGCTGGGCCTGCAGCTCGGCGGAGCGGGCCTGGAGCTCGGCCGTCAGCCGCTGGGACTCCTCCAGCAGCTCGTCGGTCCGGGCGTTGGCCATGATCGTGTTGACATTGACCCCGAGGGCCTCCCGCAGCTGCTCCAGGAAGTCCCGGTGGATCGGCTTGAAGGGCGTGACCGCCGCCAGCTCGATCACTCCCAGGACCTGGTCCTCGAACAGGATCGGCAGCAGGATCAGCGAGGACGGCACGGCCCGGCCGAGGCCGGAGGAGATGGTGACGTAGTCCGGGGGCAGCTCGTCGACCGTGATGGTACGGCGGCTGCGCGCGGCCTGGCCGACCAGGGAGCGGCCGAAGGGGAAGCGGGTGGGGCGGGTGTCGTCGTCGGGACGGCCGTAGGAGGCGACGAGCCGCAGCTGGGCTCCCTGTTCGCTCTCCTCGGCGAGGTAGAAGGCGCCGTACTGGGCCGACACCAGGGGAGTGAGCTCCTCCATGATCAGCTCGGCCACGACGGGCAGGTCGCGGTGGCCCTGCATCAGGCTGGTGATCCGCGCCAGATTGGTCTTGAGCCAGTCCTGCTCCTGGTTGGCCCGGGTGGTCTCGCGCAGGGACTCCACCATGGAGTTGATGTTGTCCTTGAGCTCGGCGACCTCGCCGGAGGCCTCCACGGTGATCGACCGGGTCAGATCGCCCTCGGCCACGGCGCTGGCCACCTCGGCGATCGCCCGCACCTGGCGGGTGAGGTTGCCGGCCAGCTCGTTGACGTTCTCCGTCAGCCGCTTCCAGGTGCCCGAGACGCCCTCCACCCGCGCCTGGCCGCCGAGGCGTCCTTCGGTGCCGACCTCGCGGGCCACCCGGGTGACCTCGTCGGCGAAGTCCGAGAGCGTGTCGACCATCGTGTTGATCACGTCGGCGAGGGCGGCGACCTCGCCCTTGGCCTCGACCGTGATCTTGCGGGACAGATCGCCGCGGGCGACGGCGGTGGCGACCTGCGCGATGGAGCGGACCTGGCCGGTGAGGTTGCTCGCCATCGAGTTGACGTTGTCGGTGAGGTCCTTCCAGGTGCCCGAGACGCCTTCCACCTTCGCCTGGCCGCCGAGGCGTCCTTCGGTGCCGACCTCGCGGGCCACCCGGGTGACCTCGTCGGCGAAGGCGGAGAGCGTGTCGACCATCGTGTTGATGGTCGTCTTCAGCTCGAGGATCTCCCCGCGGGCGTCGACGTCGATCTTCTGCGACAGATCGCCGCGGGCCACCGCGGTCGTCACCAGCGCGATGCTGCGGACCTGGCCGGTGAGGTTGCTCGCCATCGAGTTGACGTTGTCGGTGAGGTCCTTCCAGGTGCCCGAGACGCCCTCGACCTTCGCCTGGCCGCCGAGGCGTCCTTCGGTGCCGACCTCGCGGGCCACCCGGGTGACCTCGTCGGCGAAGGCGGAGAGCGTGTCGACCATCGTGTTGATGGTGTTCTTCAGCTCGAGGATCTCCCCGCGGGCGTCGACGTCGATCTTCTGCGACAGATCGCCCTTGGCCACCGCCGTGGCCACCTGGGCGATGTCACGGACCTGGGTGGTCAGGTTGCCCGCCATGGCGTTGACCGAGTCGGTCAGATCGGCCCAGGTCCCGGAGACACCGGGCACCTTCGCCTGGCCGCCGAGGCGTCCCTCGGTGCCGACCTCCCGGGCCACCCGGGTGACCTCCGAGGTGAACACGGACAGCTGGTCGACCATGCCGTTGAACACGGTCGCGATGTCGCCCATGAGCCCGTCGGCGTCCTCGGGCAGCCGTGTGCCGAAGTCGCCGTCCCGTACGGCCGTCAGACCCGCCAGGAGCTGCCTCAGCTCCCGGTCGCCCGGCACGGTGTCGACGGCCTCGGTCCTGTCGCTGGTCATGAGTACCCTCGTCCCGCTCCCAGGGAGCCCTCGGCAGTGAGGACTCGTCAACCTCGTCGGGCCGTGGCGGGCCCGTATGCGGTGCACGGGCGTTTCCGCATGTCACGGATCCGTGCACCGGCAAATACGGGGCAGGCTAACTCACGTGGACGGCACCGGACAAAGCACTGCGCCTCTGACCTCGTCCTTCCGTCGGCAGCAGCCGCCTCCGTCCCGAATGCGGCCGCCCCAGACGGGTAGGTGCTGGAGTGAGAGCCGACGGAGGGGAAGGAGCAGCGTGACCATCGACACCATCTGGTCGTATCCGCCGCACGTCGGTCCTGCCGAGGGACTGGACCTGACCGGCTTCACCGTGGTCGCTGCCGACGGCACGGTCGGCCATGTGGACAGGGAGGCCGCCCCCTTCGGGATGCGGCATCTGGTCGTGGACACCGGGGTGTGGGTGTTCGGCCAGAGCGTGCTGGTGCCGGCGGGTCTGGTGACCGGCATCGACCCGGAGGCGCGGCGCGTATCGGTGGCCTGCTCCCGGGGCGAGATCAAGGCGGCGCCGCGTTTCAGGACCGACAGCGAGACGAGGAACCGGGAGTATCTGACGCGCGTGAGGGACTACTACCACCGGCTTCCGCCCCGCGCGGCCTGACGGCGGGCGGGGCACCGTCCCGCCGTCACCGGGGCAGGTCACCAGGCAGAAAAAGGGGTGCAGGGCACCAGGTCGGAAAGGGGGAAAGGGAGGAAAAGGGGGAAGGGGGAAAGGGGCGGAAAGTCACCAGGGCAGAAAGGCGTGCACGTCCTTGCCGTGATCGTGCACGACCACACTGACCTGGTCGCACAGGGTGTGCACCAGATGCCAGCCGATGCCGCCGCTGCTGTGACTGGGGTGGAACGGGCGCGGGGCCGGCGGCGTGGTGCTGGTGTCGCTCAGCGTGATGTGCACCCCGTCGAAGGTCCGGCGCATTCTCAGCACGAAGGGACCCGGCGCGTACTGCACCGCGTTCGCCGCGAGTTCCGTGACGACCAGCAGGATGTCGTCCCAGTGTTCCGGTGCCGCCGGCAGCGAGGCCCGCGCGAGCTCGTCGAGAAACTCCTCCGCGGCGAGGCGCGCACCCGTCACATGGTGCAGCTCACCCGCGAAGCAGGCGGTGCGGCTCGGAATCTCCTCGGTGGCCAGTGTGTCGTCCCAACGCGGCTCGGTTGCCATCTCGCCTTCCCGGCCCGGTGTGAGCAGGGCGCCGTTCTTCCCTTCCCCTCCGTCCCCCCTCCGATCCCCTCCGTTCCCCTCCGTTCCCTTTTCCCTCCCCCTTCCGTCTCCCCGTGTCTTGTTCCCAGGCCCGCAGAGCCTACGCGTCCACGTCCTTCGGGCAGGGGCGCCCTGCCTCCGGAAGGGATTCCGGTGCCGCACGGGTGCCGGTCCCGGGCACCGGACGGCCGCATCACGGGTGCGTGCCCCGGAGGCCGTGGACCGTGTCCTGGAACTCCGGGCGTTCGGACGCAGCCCCGCCGCCGTCCCGTCGGCAGGACGGCGGCGGGCTCGCACAGGCGGCGCCGTCCGGGACCCGTGCCCGCCTCCCCACGGCGGCGGGGCGCTCCGTTCTGTGCTCGGCGGAGGACTCAGCGGAAGACGTTGTCGGAGTCGTCCCAGTCGGCCGTCGGGTCGTTCGCCGCGAGCCGTCGCGAAGTGCGCGTACGCGCCGCGTACATGGCGTCGATCTCGGACGCGTAGCGCTCCACTATGGCGTCCCGGCGCAGCTTCATGGACGGTGTGAGCAGCCCGCTGGCCACGTCGAAGGGCTCCGGCAGTATCCGGAAGACCCGGATGGACTCCGAGCGCGAGACGGTGCTGTTGGCCGCGGCGACCGCCCGTCCGATCTCCTCCCGCAGAGCGTTCTCCTCGCGTGCCTCACGCTCCGGCGCGTCGCCCAGCAGGGCCTGGGTCGCGCGCCAGTGCGCCAGGTAGTCCGGGTCCAGCGTGATCAGCGCCCCCACGCACGGCCGGTTGTCGCCCACGACCACCGCCTGGTGGATCAGCGGGTGCATCCGCAGACGCTGCTCCAGCGGGGCCGGGGCCACGCTCTTGCCGCCGCTGGTGACGATGACGTCCTTCTTGCGTCCGGTGATCGTCAGATAGCCGTCGGAGTCCAGATGCCCGATGTCGCCGGTGGCCAGCCAGCCGTCGCGCAGCGCGGCCCGGGTCGCGGCCTCGTCGTTCACATACCCCTGGAACACCGACGGCCCCTGCACCAGGATCTCCCCGTCGTCCGCGACCTCGATCGTCGTGCCCGGCAGGGCCTTGCCGACGGTCCCGGACTTCTCCCGGCCCAGCGGCTGCATGGTGATCCCGCCGGCGGTCTCCGTCAGCCCGTACCCGTCGTGCACATAGATGCCGATGCCCTCGAAGAACAGGGAGAGCTCACGATTGAGCGAGGAGCCGCCGGAGGTGGCGCGGACCACTCTGCCGCCCAGCGCGGCCCGCAGCTTGCGGTACACCGTCCGCTCGTACAGGGCGTGCTGCAGCCGCAGGTCGAACCCGGGACCCGGACCCCGGCCCAGCCGCTGCCGCTCCTGCGCCACGGCGAAGTCCCGCGCCGTTTCGGCCGCCCGCTCGAACAGCGCGTCGCGGCCCGCCTCCTGGAAGGAGCGCAGAAAGTTCTTGTAGATCTTCTCGAAGACGGACGGCACGGCGTAGAAGTACGTCGGCCGGAACGTCTGCAGCGCCGAGGACAGCGCCTCCTCGCCGAACTCGGGCTCGTGGCCCATCAGAAAGCCGCCGCGTATGCACAGGCCCTGGATCATCAGCCCGTACACGTGCGAGAACGGCAGGAAGGCGAGCACCGAGGGCTGCTCGCCGGGCGGCGCCGCGATGTGCCCCCAGCCCGCCAGCAGCGTGTCGCAGGGGCTCGCCAGCGCACGGTGGCTCAGCGCACAGCCCCTGGCGTGCCCCGAGGTGCCGGAGGTGTAGGCGATCACGGCGGTCGCGTCCGGCAGCACGATCCGGCGCAGCGAGTCGACAGTGGTCGGGGGAACCACGGAACCCCGTTGCGTCAGCTGCTCCAGCGCCCCGGCGTCCAGCTGCCACACATGCTGCAGCCGGGGCAGCCCCGCGCACACCGAGCCGACCGTCATGACACCCTGCTCGTCCTCGACGACGACGGCCACGCACTCGGAGTCCCGCAGGATCCACTCCACCTGGTCGCGCGAGGAGGTCGGATAGATCGGGACGACCTCCGCGCCGACCGCCCACAACGCGTAGGAGAGGACTGTCCACTCGTACCGGGTGCGGGCCATGACGGCCACCCGGTGCCCCGGTGAGATCCCGGCGGCGACCAGGCCCCTGGCCAGGTCGCTCACCTCGTCGCGCAGCTCCACGGCGGTGACCTTCTCCCACTCCGGGGAGGAGGGGTCCGTGCGGCGCGCGAGGACCGGCAGGGTGGGACGTGTCTCCGCGGTCTCGAAGACACTGTCGGCGAGCCCACCGGTCGGCGTGGCGACCGAGGACGGAGCGAGGGCGAAGTCGGGCATGCGCTGCTCCTGGGGTTTTACGGAGGGTGACCCCGCCGATGAGTACCGTTGTCGACGCGGGTCGAATGTAGCCCAGGTCAGCGCGTCGGGGCCACGCAACGGAGAAGCGACACCGTTTCGTTGGGCTTCGTTGGGCTCGTCCCGTTCGGGGGACTCGGCAGGCATGAGTTACGTCAATCCCGATCCGGAACCCGAACGGACCTCCGGGCTGGAGCCCGGGGGCGGTGTGCCGCCCGGCGAGACCCCTCCCGCCGAGAGCAGCATGCCCGAGGCGGGCCCCTACGAGAGGCACAACCCGACCAAGGGCTGGGCCAAGGCCCCGCTCACCCTGATCCTCCTCCTTGTCGTCGTGGTCGCCGCGTTCTTCCTGGCCTACGCCCTGCTCCTGATCTTCTGAAGCCGGCGGCCGCGGAACCCCGCCCGGGCGCGGTGCGCGCACGCGGGGGCGGGGCCTTTGGTGCCGCCGTCCGCTTCCCCGGCCCGCACCGCACCCGGACACCACCGCCGCGCGGCCGGTTCCACCCGTGTGCCGGGCCGCCTCCTCGCGGCGGAGGGGTACCGGCGGCCGGCCCGGGAGGGCCCGCTCAGCCGGGGTACGGCATGAGCCAGACCGTGGCCAGCGGCGGCAGCGTGAGACGAAGGCGCCCGTCCTCCGGCTTGAGCGGATCGGGGTTGGTGACACCGCTGCCGCCGTAGCGGGCCGCGTCGGTGTTGAGCACCTCGCACCAGGCGGTGACGTCGACGGGCACGTCCAGGCGGTAGCCGTCGCGGACGACCGGGGAGAAGTTCGACACCGCGAGCAGCGGGGCGCCGGCCGCGTCATGGCGCAGGAACGCGTAGACGTTGTCGTCGGCCGCGTCCACCGCCACCCAGCAAAAGCCCTCGGGCCGGGTGTCGCACTGCCACAGGGCCGGAGTGGCCCGGTAGAGCGTGTTCAGATCGCGCACCAGGTCCTGCACGCCCCGGTGGTCGCCCGCGGCGCAGTAGTCCTCGTCGAGCAGCCACCACTCGGGTCCGTGCTCCTCGGAGAACTCGCCGCCCTGGGCGAACTCCTGGCCCATGAACAGCAGTTGCTTGCCGGGATGGGCCCACATGTAGCCGAGGAAGGCGCGGTGGTTGGCGCGCCGCTGCCACCAGTCGCCGGGCATCTTCGACACCAGCGCGCCCTTGCCGTGCACCACCTCGTCGTGGGAGATCGGCAGGACGTAGTTCTCGCTGTAGGCGTA